>CAYRCA010000083.1:0-11969 GCA_964422565.1 uncultured Acidobacteriota bacterium
AGTGCATGGACCGCGGGCCAGCCGCTCTTCCTCATCGTCATCCTCGCCGGTTCCGTCATCGGGACGTTTCTCGAGAAGTCCGGCGGCGCATTCAAGCTCGCGGAGACGCTGCTGAGACTGGTCGGCCGGAAGAATGTCCCGCTGGCCATGAGCGGGTTGGGATACGTGGTCAGCATCCCCGTGTTCTGCGACTCCGCCTTCGTGATCCTCTCGTCCTTGGCGAAAGCACTGGCAAGGAAGGCGGGAATCACGCTGGCCGCCGCCGCCGTGGCCCTGAGTCTCGGACTCTACGTCACCCACTCCCTCGTTCCACCGACGCCCGGACCCGTCGCCGCCGCCGGCCTGCTGGGCGCCGACCTCGGCCTGGTGATCCTTCTTGCGTTACCCGTCAGCCTTGTCGGGTTGGTGGGCGGTTGGCTATTCTCGATCACCCTCGCCGCCCGTACCTACATCAGTCCGGGATCGGATTCGGACGGGGATGGACCGACGGAGCGGGAAACCCCCTCCGCGCTGAGAGCCCTGGTCCCGATTCTCCTTCCGATCGTCCTGATCGTCCTGGGATCCGTCAACGAACTGGGATCGGTTCCCTTCGTCGACGGGAGCGCCGGCGCCCTCATCGGCTTTGCGGGGCAACCCCCTGTCGCCCTGCTGATCGGAGTTCTCGCCTCTCTCCCGCTCCCTGCCAGGCTCACCCGGGATAAGCTCTCAACCTCGGGATGGGTCGGGGAGGCGGTCGTGGCGGCCGCCGGCATCATTCTGATCACGGGGTGCGGTGGGGCGTTCGGTAGAGTGCTCCAGGATTCGGGCATAGGGGGTGTAATCCAGGACAATCTGGCGGGCGCGAAGAGCCTCGGTATCGTGCTTCCGGTGCTGATCGCATCCGCCCTGAAATCGGCCCAGGGTTCCGGCACCGTCGCGATTATCACGACGGCGAGCCTCATGGCGCCGCTCCTGGCGCCCTTGGGACTGGACGCACCCCTTGCGAAATCGCTGGTTGTGGTGGCCATCGGGTCGGGCGCCATGATCGCCAGCCATGTCAACGACAGCTACTTTTGGGTGGTGACTCAGTTGTCGGGTATGGGCGTGTCGGAAGGATACCGACTTCAGACCGGGGGAACCCTGGTCGTCGGGATTCTGTCGGCGCTGGCCGTATGGCTTGTGAGTCTACTGGTGCTCTAGAAGTTGGGGAGAAGGCGAGGATCGGAAGGGTTGCCAGGCGGACAGATCGAACGCGCCGAAAAGGGGTCGAGCGGCAATGGATCGATACAGGCTTTGCAGAATCAGACAGCGGTTCGAACCGAACTCTCTCGAAGACCCGCAAGGAGTGTTGCGGCAACAGCTCGAAAGGCTCGACAGCCTTATCCGGCCCGGGGCCCGCATCGCGATCGCGGTCGGCAGCCGCGGGATCCACAGTTTGGCCTCCATCGTCCGGGAAGTCGGCGAGTTTCTCAAACGGTGCCGCGCCGAACCCTTCGTTGTGCCCGCAATGGGAAGCCACGGGGGCGGCACGGCCGAGGGGCAGGCGGAGATCCTTCGACAATACGGCATCTCCGAGGAGTCGATCGGAGTTCCCGTGCAATCATCGTCGGATGTGGTCGAGTTGCCGCAAGGAACGCTGCCCAACAGGATCTTCATGGATCGGTGCGCTTATGCGTCCGACGGGGTTCTCCTGGTCAACCGGATCAAGCCCCATACGGACTACCACGGCTCCTGTGAGAGCGGGCTTATGAAAATGGCGGTCATTGGCCTGGGGAAGCGAGAGGGAGCGCTGGCCGTCCACCGCCTCGGAATTCGCGGATTACGGGAGTTGATCGCGCCCTCGGCGCTGCGGGTGTTGGCTGGAGGGAAGATTCTCGCGGGCGTGGGCCTGGTGGAGAATGCCCGCCACGAGATCATGCTGGTCAAGGTCCTGAAGGCCGATGAGATCGCCGCGGAAGAGCCCAAGCTTCTGGAAACAGCCCGGACAAACATGCCAAGCCTCCCCCTGAAGGCCATCGATGTCCTGATCATCGACCGAATGGGCAAGGACATCAGCGGCATCGGCATCGATTCAAACATCACCGGCCGAATCGGGATCAAAGGTCGGGGCGAACCGGCCGGACCCGGCATCAAGGCGGTTATGGTGTGCGATCTCACGGACCAGTCTCGCGGAAACGCCATCGGAGTCGGCCTGGCGGACGTCATCACCCGGCGACTGTACGACAAGATCGACCGCCGCGAGACCTATGCGAACGTGATCACGAGCGGTTTCCTGGAACGGGGGAAGATTCCCGTGGTCGCCGACAGTGATCGGGAGGCCTTCGAGATTGCGCTCGGGAGTTGCGGGGACACGCCGGCGGGAGGAGAACGCGTCATCCGCGTCCTCGACACTCTGCATCTCGAGGAGATATTTGTCTCCCAGGCCGTCGTCGATGAGATGACAGGCCACCGCCGGTTCGAAACCGTTCAAACCGACACGGACCTCTTCGACGATAGGGGTGCGCTCACGCCGTTTTTGCGATGATTGAGTTGTGCGTCATAGCCGACGATCTCACCGGTGCTATGGACACGGGTGCGCAGTTCGCCAAGCGCGGCGTTCCCACCTGGGTCAGCCTCGCCGGGAAGGCCGCGGACCCAGAGATTGAGCCCGGAGTCAACGTCCTCGTCCTCGACACGGAGAGCAGGCATGTCGACGCCGGCGAGGCGGCAAGGCGCGTCCTCAAGGCGGCGGGCACGGCGCGGGCCGCAGGTGCGATTCGCTTCTACAAGAAAATCGACTCCACCCTGAGAGGAAATATCGGCGCCGAGTTGGAGGCGCTGCTGCGGGGGGTCGGGCGCACGGTCCTGTTCTTAATCCCCGCCTTTCCGAAGTGCGGAAGGTATACCGTGGGTGGAACGCAGTATGTTGAGGGGAGGCCGGTGCATGAGACCCGGTTTGGGGCTGACCCGCGCAACCCCTTAAAGAGCAGCCATATCCCGGACAGGATCGGCGAACAGAGCGGGCTGCCCGTGCACATCGTGCCGATCGAACCGTCCGAACCGTTGTTTCCCAGGATTGCGGGCGCAAGCGGAATCATCGTCTTCGACTGCACCGGCGACAGGGACCTCCGCGGGATCGGCCGAGCCCTTGCCGCCGCGGGCCGCCTGGATGTCGTGGCCGGCTCGGCGGGTTTTGCCGAGCAGTTGCCGGACTTGCTCGAGATGGGGGGTGAGGACGTGGCGATTGCGCCGGCGGTCGGCCCGACTCTGATCGTCAACGGCAGCGCGAACGACGTTTCGTTCCGGCAGATAGCTTGCGCCCGCACCCAGGGAGTGGCGGAGATCGTCGTTCCGCCGCAGGTCCTGTTCCGAGAAGCCGCAATCAAGGGCCCCGAAGGGGATGAGATTGTCCGACAGACGGGGGGAATCCTCCATCAGGCTGGAAGCGTGATTCTGAGAACGGCCGCCGACCGGACGGAGTTGGAGGCCTATCTTTCGGTCGGCCGGAACCGTTGCGGTAAAGGGGCGCCCCACTCCGTCGCCGCGGGCAACTTGGGCGCACTGGTCGAACGAATCCTGAGCGGGTGCCGGATTGGGACGGTGGTCGTCATCGGCGGCGACACTCTGTTCGGCGTGGTCGAGGGCCTGGGGGTAAGCGGCATCCGCCTGAAGGGTGAATTCGCCCCCGGAGTGGCGCTGGGCGAGATCGAGTTTGACGGAAGGGATCTGAGTGTCGTATCCAAGTCGGGGGGCTTTGGAGACCCCGACTTCATTCTCAAGATACTGCGCTGGGTCAACTGAGTGAGCGCCGAGGGGGAAGCGGCATGTTGGGAATAACCATGGGAGACGCTTGCGGCGTCGGCCCCGAGATCCTGCTGAAGGCACACTCCAGCGGTGAACTTCCGGCAAGCGTCGTGGTCATCGGCGACTTCGAGATCCTGAGACATTGCGGGGAACTCCTGGGCTACGACGTTCGTTTGGAAAGGACGGACGCCCCCAACAGGTGCGCTCCCCATGTCTTGAATGTTCTCGACGCCGGCATCCTTCGGAGGGAAGACCTCGAAATCGGCCGGGTGTCGGCACCTGCAGGGGCGGCGGCCCTGCGGTACGTCGAGATCGGAACGCGGCTTGCGCTTGACGGCACGATCCGCGCCCTCGTGACGCTTCCCATGAACAAGGAGTCGACGGCGTTGCGCTTTCCGGGTTTTCGAGGCCACACAGAGGTGGTCGCCGAGATCTGCGGCACGGCGGATTACGCCATGATGCTGGCTTCCGACCGGCTGATCGCCACCCACGTCTCGACTCATGTGTCCCTGAGGGAAGCCGTTCGCCTCGTCAAGACGGAAAGAGTTCATCGGGTCATTCGGCTTACCGGGGAGGGGGTGAGGGCGCTTCGGGACCGGTGTCGGATCGGCGTCGCCGGCCTGAACCCGCATGCCGGAGAGCATGGACTCCTAGGCTCGGAGGAGAGGGAGGAGATCGAACCGGCGATCGAGAGGGCGAGATCCGACGGGATGGAGGTCAGTGGCCCGGTTTCCCCGGACATCGTGTTTCAGCAGGCCGCCCGCGGGCGGTTCGACGCGGTCGTTTGCATGTATCACGATCAGGGACACATCCCCATGAAATTGTTGGATTTCGAGGGCGGAGTCAACGTGACCCTGGGACTTCCCATCGTCAGGACCTCGGTCGACCACGGCACGGCTTTTGACATCGCCTACAGGGGTGTGGCCTCGACAATGAGCCTGGTGAAGGCCTGCGCCATTGCCGAGCAATTGAGCGGCTGCCGAGGCGGCTCCGGAACGGCGACGGGCGAGGGTTGGCGCCGACCCTGCCGGAACACTTGATCCCCGGGCGAATCGCGTCACCCCTCTGATATATTGGTAGCCTAATCGGCGCGGGAACAGAGAAACACTTGAGCGTGCGGTCCGCGTGGAGCAGTGCCGCCCGGCGAAAAGGGGCGGATCTTCCTTGGTGGCTGCGGAAATTCATGACTCCAAGACGCCGGCTAGCTTCTGTGGCCCTACTCACCGCGAGCATCGGGGTTCTCATTATGCTCGTCTCCATCAACGGCCTCTACCGGGCCGCCTACGAGGACAACCGGGCCCGACTGCGGGAGTTCGTCACCGTTCAGGCCCGCCTGATCGAGGCGGTCGCCCGATTCGACGCCGAATTCAGCGCCAACGCGCTGGGCGGCCCTTTCGAGGCCACCCTAAGCCAGCTCCGGGAGGCCTACGGCGACCTGGGACCGGTTCCGCACCGGGTGCGCCTCGTGCAGCGCGTCCCCGGAGGATTCCGGAGCCTGATCCCCGCCGGGGACGAGGTGTTCCCTCTGGACGCCGATTTCTCGGAACCCATGCGGAGGTCTCTCTCCGGCGAGACGGGATTCTGCGTCGCCCCGGATCTCGACGGAAACTTGGTTCTGGCCGCCTTCGAGCCGGTCGAGGTGCTCGATCTTGGTCTGGTCGTGGGCCTCGAACTCTGGGAATTCCGCAAACCCTACCTTCTGATCGCCCTGCTCGTCGGATCCCTGGCCGTCGTCCTGGTCATTGTCGGCACTTGGGCCAACCTACGGGTGGCCGGTTCCTTCCTCCGGGGATTGGAGCAAAGCGAACGGAAGTTCCGAACCCTCTTCGAAACCTCTAGCCAAGGCATCTTCCTGATGTCGGACCGCATCCTCGAGTGTAACGACGAAGGGTGCGAAATGCTGGGCCGTCCCCGGGAAGACATCGTCGGGCAAACACCGGCCGATCTTTTTCCGCCCACGCAGCCCGACGGGAGCCCCTCCTCCGAGGCGGCTGCCAGGATTCAGGCCGCTTTGGCGGGCGGCACCCAGCGCTTCGAGTGGTCCTATCCCCGCGCCGACGGGGAGGCCCGCGACGCCGAGGTATTGCTCAAGGGCATTGAAATGAAGGGCGGGACGCTTCTTTACGCCACGGTTCGCGATGTAACCGAACGGAAGAAGACCGAGGCGGCCCTGCGGGAAAACGAACTCAAGTACCGTAGGCTCTTCAACAGCGGCAACGATCCCATCTTCGTGTGGGGCATTAACCCCGACGGAACCCCGTCCACCCTTACCGAGGTCAACAACGCGGCCTGCGAGCGGTACGGCTATTCCCGCGAGGAATTGCGGCGGATGACGCCCGAAGACCTCGCCGCGCCGGATTCACAGGGGTTCACCCCGGAGGCCCTGCTCCGCCTCCGCCGACACCGGCGGGGCGTGCTCGAACTGGAGCAGGTCGACCGGTTCGGCAACCGCTTTCCAGTTGAAATCAGCTCGCACTTGTTCTCCATGCGAGGTCTCCCGACGGTTCTCTCCATGGTTCGGGACCTCGGCGAGCGTCACCGTGCGCAGGAAGAACGACTGCGTCTTGAGAGCCAGCTGCAGCAGGCCCAGAGACTGGAGGCCATAGGCCGGCTGGCGGGGGGAATCGCCCACGACTTCAACAACCTCATGACGATAGTTCGGGGCTACTCCGAACTGCTGCTCGCCGAGCTGGTCCCGGGCCACTCGGCCCGTAAGGGGATTGAGGAAATCCGCGCCGCCGCCGACCGGGCGGCCGAGCTGACGAGACAGCTTCTGACCTTTAGCCGAAAGCAAATCGTCGAACCCCGGACACTGAACCTCAATCAAGTCGTCAAGGACATGGAGACCATGATCGGGCGCCTCATCGGCGAGGACATCGCCCTCCGGCTACACCTCCAACCGGAACTCCGGCTGGTCCGCGTCGACCCCGCCCAGATAGAACAAGTGATCATGAATCTGTGCGTCAACGCCCGCGACGCGATGTCCCAGGGAGGCGAACTGACCGTCGCGACCGCGAACGTCGATCTGGACGAGGACTACACCTCCCGGAAGACGGGAGTGAGGGCGGGAAGCTACGTCATGCTCTCGATTGCCGACACCGGGATGGGGATGGACGACGCAACCATGTCCCGTATCTTCGAGCCCTTCTTTACGACCAAAGAACGGGACAAGGGGACGGGTCTCGGCTTGGCCACCAGCTACGGGATCGTCAAGAAGGCAGAGGGGAATATCTGGGTGTACAGCGAGCCGGGCAAGGGCTCGGTCTTCAAGGTTTATCTTCCGGCCAGATCCTCCGGCTACCCGGAGGACACCTTGGTCGCGCTCCGCGAGGCCCCTCTTGCGGGAGGTTCGGAGACCATCCTGGTGGTGGAGGACGACATCAAGGTTCGCCGACTCTTGGAACGCCTTCTCGGGCGGTTGGGCTACACCACGGTTGCGACCTCCGATCCACGCGAGGCGATAGACATCATGGAGTCGCACTTCGAGCCCATACACCTCCTGCTGACCGACGTCATTCTGCCTACCATGAGCGGCCGCGTCCTGGCCGACAGACTCGTGCGGTCGCACCCCGATCTTCGGGTTGTTTTCGTGTCGGGCTACACGGACAACGTCATCGCCGATCATGGCGTCCTGGAACCGGGCGTCGCCTTCCTTGAGAAGCCCTTCACCCGGGAAGACCTCGGCCGAAAGGTACGTGCGGCTCTGGACGGCAAGCCCTACCGACCGGCGGACGGCGGGGGGTCCGACCAGTCGAACGACCGGCATAGGGCGTAACCCACCCCGTGACCGCTCCTGGTTCCGAACCGGACTCACCGGGCGGACAGTGGGACCCCATCCCTCCGGGACCCCGCCAAGGGAGGAATCGCGGAAGACGGAACCGGCCCCGATCCGGACGGCCTTGACTGACCCTCCTTGGATACTTTATCTTAAGGAAAATAGAGAACTTGAGCTGATTCGGATGATATAGGGATGGTCGCCCTTCCGGCGCGCAACCGCGCGGACGTGTCACACTGGAACAGAGGCAAACATGTATTCCAAGAGACCGTCTTTCAAGGGTGGGATTCGGCTGGCCGGACCCGCGGCCGGAAGGGACGAGCCGGGTATCGTTGACCGGGAGCGAACCGGACGGAGGTGCCGTTTCGGGTTGCTTCGGGTCTCGGTCCTTCTCCTTCTGGGAGGCATCCTCGCCGACGCGGCGTTTCCCCAGTATTTCGGCCAGAACAAGGTACAGTACCGCACCTTCAATTACCAGGTTCTGAAAACCGACCACTTCGACATCTACTACGACGAGGAGATGGGGGAGGTTATTCCCCGGATCGGCCTGATGGCGGAACGATGGTATGCGAGGCTCTCCTCGGTTCTCGGCCACGAGCTGTCCGGTCGTCAGCCCCTGATTCTCTACGACAGCCATCCCGCTTTCCGGCAGACCAACGCTATTCCCGGCGAGGTGGGAGAGGCCACGGGAGGGGCCACCGAGATTCTGAAGCGCCGGATCGTGATGCCTTTGGCCGGACCCTTGGCCGAGACGGACCATGTCCTGGGACATGAACTGGTCCACGCCTTCCAGTTCGACATGACGGGGTTCGGCGGGGAGGGTGTCGGCTTTCAGGTGCCGGGCGTGATGCGGCTGCCCCTTTGGTTCGTGGAGGGGATGGCGGAATACTTGTCCCTGGGCCCGGTGGATGCGCACACGGCCATGTGGATGCGGGACGCCGCCTTCCGCGACGACTTGCCCACCCTGCGTCAACTGAGCCATCCCCGCTACTTTCCCTATCGTTACGGCCAGGCGTTCTGGTCCTACGTGGCGGGACGCTGGGGCGACCGGGTGGTGGGCGCGCTGCTGGTCGCCGCCGGGCGGTCGGGCAGTGTGGAGGCGGCCCTTCGTGAGGTTCTGGAGACAACCACGGAGGATTTCGCGCGGGACTGGCACGAGGCCATCCAACAGGCCTACGCCCCCGTGAAGGAAACCACCCTCGTTCCGGAGACCTATGGTCGGGTGGTGGTGTCCGAGGAGCGGCACGGCGGCCGGATCAACGTGGGTCCAGCCTTGAGTCCCGACGGTCGGCGCCTCGTCTTCCTCTCGGAGCGCGACCTCTTCTCCATCGAGATGTTTCTGGCCGACGTGGAGACGGGCCGCATTCTCCGCCGGATCACGCGGACCGCCGTCGATCCCCATTTGGAGAGCCTGCAGTTCGTCAACTCGGCCGGGGCTTGGAGTCCGGACGGCCGCCGATTCCTCTTCGGCGCGGTCGCCAAGGGCCGGCCGGTGCTGACCGTGATCGACGTGGAGTCTGGTCGAACGGAGCGGGAGATCCGCCTGCGGGAACTGGGCGAGGTCTTCAATCCCACGTGGTCTCCGGACGGTCGCCGCATCGCCTTTTCCGCCATCGTCGACGGAGTCAACGATCTTTTCCTGTACGAACTGGACACTGGCGGCTTGGTTCGCCTGACCGATGATCCCTTCGCGACTCTTCAGCCGGCCTGGTCGCCCGACGGAGGGCGCATCGCCTTCGTTACCGACCGCTTCACCAGCGATCTCGAAGACCTCCGTTTCGGGGAATATCGCTTGGCGCTGTTGGAATTGGAAACCGGGCAAGTGCGGGAAATCTCCGTCTTCGACCGCGGTAAGCACATCAATCCCCAGTGGTCCGCCGACGGTCGAAGCCTCTACTTCGTCTCCGACTCTCGCGGGATCAGCGATCTTTACCGCATGGATCTCGACGACGAATCCCTGCACCAGGTGACCCAACTCCGAACCGGCGTGAGCGGAATCTCGAAGCTGAGCCCCGCCCTGACCACAGCCGCGGGCGCGGATCGGCTGGCCTTCAGCGTCTTCCGGGAGGGAGGCTATCGGATCTTCGTGGCGGAGGACCCCCAGGTCCTGGCGGGGACGCCTCCCGCCGAGCCTCCGGTGGTGGACCCGGCCGTCCTTCCTCCGCTGGAAAGGCGGTCCATCGACTATCTGGTCCTGCTGGGCGATCCCCGGCGGGGGTTGGCCGAGCCTGCTGATTTCCAGCGGACGCGCTACCGCCCCCGGCTGGCCCTGGACTACGTCGCGCAGCCGAACATCTCCATGGGGACGAGCAGCTTCGGGGCCTTTATGGGCGGCGGGACGGCCTTGCTCTGGAGCGACATGGTGGGCGACCATAACCTGGTCACCCTCTTTCAGGTGGAAAGTTCCTCGGGCAACATCCTCAACGACACGGCGGTGCTGGGGGCCTATGAGAACCGCCGGAGCCGCTGGAACTGGGGGGGCCTTGCGGGGCAGGTGCCCTTTATCACGGGCAGCCTGCGCCGAACCACCGAGATCGTGGACGGAGAGCCCGCCGGAGTGGAGGAGATCCGGCGCTTCTGGCAGATCAACCGGGAGGTCTCCGCCCGCACGAACTATCCTTTCAGCCGTGCCCAGCGGATCGAGTTCACGGGAGGCTACCGCAACATCAGTTTCGCGACCGAGACCCAGCGCCGTGTCTTTTCGCTGCAGACCGGGCGCCTCCTCCAGTCCGAACGGATCCGGCTTCCCAGTCCCGACTCCCTGCACCTGGCCACGGCCGGCGCGGCCCTGGTTTACGACACCTCGATCTTTGGCGGAACCAGCCCCGTCGTGGGACAGCGGTACCGCTTTGAGCTTTCGCAGGTCGGCGGCAACTTGAACTACCAGAGCGCTTTGTTGGATTACCGGCGCTACGTGATGCCCCTGCGGCCTTTTACGCTGGCCGGTCGGGTTCTCCACCTTGGGCGGTACGGAGCGGATTCGGAGGACGAGCGGCTGCACGATCTCTTTCTGGGGTTCACGTCGCTGGTCCGAGGGTACCGTCCCGGCTCCTTCCGCAGCGCCGAGTGCGTCGAGCCGGACGCCCCTCCCGGCGCCTGCCCGGTTTTCGATCGGCTTCTGGGGAGCCGGGCGCTGGTGGGCAACGTGGAGCTCCGGGTGCCCGTGCTGGGTGTTCTCGGAGTGATCCGCAGCCCCGGATTTCCTCCGGTGGAGACGGCGCTGTTCTACGACGCCGGCGTGGCCTGGACCGCGGAGCAGAACCCCTCGTTCGCGGGG
The DNA here is from genome assembly GCA_964422565.1 of uncultured Acidobacteriota bacterium. Lineage (GTDB taxonomy): Bacteria > Acidobacteriota > UBA6911 > RPQK01 > JAPXNP01 > CAYRCA01. The sequence goes on from CAYRCA010000083.1 coordinate 10,815, forward strand.
GGAGACCGGACTCCGGTCAGCAGCCATGGGGTGGCGTTCCGCGTGAACCTGATGGGGTTCGCCATCGCCCAGTTCAGCCTAGTCCATCCCAACGACCGTCCCCTGCAGGGCTGGCACCTGGAGTTCGCGCTGACTCCCGGATTCTGATTCTGAGGGCCGTGGACCACCCGGGTCCGGCGGCGGTGTTCGGAGACGCCCTGTCCCGGTTCCTCCGGGACGTTCCAGGGCTTCCGGTCCGCCCCCGGCCGATCGCGCCGGCGCTGCGAAGTGGCCTCTCCGCCCCCGTGTGGTGGAATCGTCCGCCGACGGCGAAATTCAGAGTCCCGGCTATGGCGCGGTCAACGGGCGACCGGGTTCTCCCAGCGCAAGGCGGGGAAGCGGGCGAAATCGGTATCCGCGCTGCAGAGTAACAGCCCATGACCGATGGCCAGCGCCGCGAGATGAGCGTCGGGGATCAGGTTGCCCGTTGCCTGGGTAGTCGTGATCAGCCCGCCGAGGATCGATGAGTGGTCTTCCACCGGGTGGGGAAGCCAGACACGGGGATGATCCAGCCACTCCAGGACCTGTTCCCAGGCATCCTCGGCGGACAGCGGGCGAACGAAGAGGCGGGGGTTTGTCGACAGACGGAGAAAAGCGAGGCAGGACTCCCACGGGATTCCGACTCTCCCCGGGGAGTTCAATTTCGCTTCCAGCCAGACTCGGGCCCTCGGGTGCTGGGGCAGGTCGGAGAACTTGGCGTAGAGAAGCAGGTTCGCGTCGACCAGGATCATCGATAGCGGTCCCCTTCGGTCTCGGCGACCAACTCGGCCACGTTATCGAGATCCGTCCGACGAGGGCGCCCTTCGACGGTCCTCACCGAGTACGGCACGGGTTTGCCCGCGCCTTCCTCCAGCCGATCGAGACCAACCCGGAGCGCCTCGTTGACGAGTTCCTTGAAGGGCCTCTTCTTTCGCAGGATATTTAGACGAGCCGCAACATCGTCGTCCAAGGTGACAGTGGTGCGCATTCATCAAGTATAGAACATCTTGATGCCATTCCGTTCGAGGTCCGGGGTCTCCTTTCCGGTCGCGCCGTGGCCGTGCTACACTCACCGTCGTGTCGGGGCATAGCGCAGTCCGGTAGCGCGCCTGCTTTGGGAGCAGGAGGTCGTCGGTT
>CAYRCA010000084.1:0-11959 GCA_964422565.1 uncultured Acidobacteriota bacterium
CCCCGGTCGGGATCCCGTTCAGGCAGCAAACGCTCGCCGCCGCCTGCTCCCTTCTGTCTGCTCCCCACTCAACCGCCCGTTTCATCCCTTCGGACGCCCCGCTCAGTGCAACCCACTCCTCGCACGCGTCGCCCGACTCCCCTGTTCCCAACCCTCGACGATCTTGAGGCAGACCAGCGTGACGTCGTCGGCCTGCTCCACGCCGGCGCTCCACTCGAAGACCTGCTCCAGAATCAACTCCAGTGTGTCGTCGGCAGTCAGAAAGGTGTTCCGTCGGACAATCTCGATCAACCGTTGCGTGGTCAGTTGCTCTCCCTGGCTGTTCTCCGCCTCCACGACGCCGTCCGTGAAGTAGACCAGAAGGTCTCCCGGCCGAAGCTGCGCCTCGCCGGCCTGGAAGTCCCAGTTCTCGAACAGACCCACCACCGTCCCCCCCTCGGTCAGGCCGCTAACGTGGCCCCCGGAGAAAAGCAGGGGAGGGTGGTGACCGGCGTTGCAGTAGCAGAGTTTCAGCGTGTCCGCGTCAAAGTGGGTGAGCACCAGGGTCGAGTATGATTCGGGCGACGAGCGACGGTAAAGCTGACGGTTGACGTCGGCGACCACCCGGACGATTCGCCGGCGGGGGTCCAAATCGCCGTCCAGTTCCCCCAAGCCGCTGCGGATGGTCGACTGCAGGCTCGCCATCAGAAGCGCGGCCGAGATCCCCTTTCCCGAGATGTCGCCGACCACGATGTCGAGGCGGTTCGGGCCGGGGGCGAGGAAATCGTAATAGTCGCCGCTGACCTGGCGAGCCGGCGTACAACTGGCCGCGATCTGAAGCGACCGGATCGAGGGCAGTTTCTGGGGAAACAGCTGATTCTGAACCTCCCTGGCGATCTCCAGTTCCTTCTCCAGCCGCTCCCGCTTCGAGACCTCCTCCATGAGGTGAACGATGCTGGCGGACATCTCGTTGAAGGAATCGGCCACCTGGGCCAGCTGATCGTTAGGGCGACGGACAGGAATGCGGACGTTGAACTCCCCCCGCTGAATGCCCTGCACGGCGGCATAGATATTGTGGATCGAGAGCGTGATACTGCGGGCAATGGCACCGCCGATCACCAGAGAGATGAACTGGACGATCACAAAGGCCACCAGCAGCGCTCCGATCAGCAGAACCAAGGAGCCGGTGTCTTGGGCGAAGAAGTGCTCGACCAGAGTGCGAGCGGGAACCGAAAGACCCAGCGACCACATATCGGCCGACTGGCCGGACTCCCATTCGAGCGGCCGGAACAAGTGAACCCAGGTGATCGCCATCCCCTCCTGATCCTGGCCCGGACTGGCATAAGTCTCCTGGAACTCGCGGGGGTGGTCCCGAGGATTGGCGTGGGTCAGGATAAGTTCCAGGGAGGTCCGGCGGTGGAGAAAGTCCATCGTCCGATCGTCCAGCGGCAGCTGGAGGATCAGGCGGTAGCCTCCCATGAGGTCGAAGGCGGAGGTGAAGCTGACGCTTTCCCCGTTGGTCGTCAGCCCGGAAAAGCCGTCCCGCATCCAGGAGGGGATCGTCGGGGCTTCCGGCGGTTGGGGAAAGTCCGGGACCGTTACCGTGTCGAGCCACCGGAAGGCGTCTTCGGCGGCTCCCGATCTGTCGTAGATATGGAAGACCGCGTTCAGCAGTCCGGGGGGAACGCTGCGAAGTCCCTCCTCGGCGCTTCGGCGTAGGGATTCGACCGAAACCCCTCCCTGCTGAAGCTGATTGATCGCCGCGGAGCGACCTGCCCTCTCGAGCGTGTTGGTAAGGGCCTCGATCTCCAGCTCCAGGTAGAAGCCGCTGAGCCGTTTCAGGATGATCACGGTCACCAGGGAGGAGATCGCCAGCAGGATGACCAGAGGGATGACGCCGACGAAGGCGAAGGAGACGATGATCCGGTTCCGGACCTTCCAGAGAAGCCGGGCCTTCAGCCACCGCAGCAGCCGAAACAGGTAGTAGAGGAGGGAGACGGCCAGGGCCGCCGCTCCAAGGTCGTGCAGGATTCCCAGAATGTTGCCGGGAAGGAATCTCGTCGTCGCCAAGCCGACCAGATAGATCGCCCCGGCCACAATGGTGTAGCCCGCCATCCGGGGAAGTCCGGTCTTGGGGTTGTCCACGGCGATCCTGTCGACCCTGTCGGCCTGCGGCTTGAACCGGCCCGCGGCCCGAAGCGCCACTTGGGAAGGAGCTATTATACCCAAACGGGCCACCACGGTTTATCGGCCTGGGATTGGCAACCATCGGCTATGACCTCACCAAGTCCGGGAGTCATCATGGTGTTCGTCGACGGTCTGGGAATCGGGCGTCGAGACCCGGCGGTGAACCCGCTCGCCCGGTTCGAGGGAGAGATTCTTTCCCTCTTTGACCGGGAGAAGACGCCGTTTCTGCCCCGCAAGGGGCTGTGTCTGCCCACCGACGCCTGCCTCGGCGTCTCGGGACTGCCCCAGAGCGCGACCGGACAGACCGCGCTCTTCACCGGCGAGAACGCGGCCGGACTATTGGGTTACCATCTGCCGGGATTCCCGAACCGGCTCCTGCGGGAACTGATCGCCGGGCGGTCCCTGTTCCGCCGGCTGCGCGAAAGAGGCAGGCGGGTGACCTTCGCCAACATCTACACCCCCGGCTTCTTCGAGCGGCGTCCCCGATGGGTTTCCGTCACCACCGTCATGTGCGAGACGGCGGAGGTCCCCTTGCGCCGACTGGACGACTTGACGGCGAATCAGGGGCTGTTTTTCGACTTCACCAACGAGGTCCTGATGCGCGGGGGGTGGGTCGCCCACCGGCGGTCCCCGGAAGAAGCGTCCGCCCTGTTGCTGGGGTTGAGCCGGGAGTTCCACCTGACCCTTTACGAGTACTTTCTCACCGATCTGGTGGGTCACCGGGGCGGCATCGAGGAGGCGACGGAGGTGGCACGGGTCTTGGACCGGTTCCTGGCCGCTTTGGTCGAGGGCCTCGATCTGGAGAGTACCTCCCTGGTGGTGTGCAGCGACCACGGCAACCTGGAGGACAAGTCGACCCGGACGCATACCAGGAATCCCGTTCCCACTCTTCTCTGGGGGGGAATTCAGGACGACTTCGCCGGAGTGGAGGGGCTGCTTCCCCTGTCGGAGGTCACCCCGCGGATCGTGCGCCACCTGGCCCGCGATGCGCCGACCGGAGCCTGACGGGGCCTCGTCCCCGCCGTATCACGAGAGGGGGACCACAGGCGTCTTCCGCCTATCGCCGGAGCGTCGTCGGTGCAGGGTCGAGTCCGCCTTGGTTGGGGTCCGGTCACGCTGTTTCGAAACCCCGGGGGCCCGGGAAGATCAATCCCACCGCGGCCCGGCGCGCACACCCGCGGTCCGCCAAAGTCGCGCTCGGATCAGCTTGCGCTCATATGGACAAGATACTCGCCCAGGGCGGAGTCCGTTTCCGGACGGGCGCCGAAGGACTTGTCCCAGACCTCGGGACGCTCCATGCAGGCGTAAACCTTCACCCCGGGTCCGTATCGGTCGAGCCATTCCAGCAGCCGGCGGTAAAGCTCGACCCGCAGCGGCTTAAAATAGCGCAGCTTGCCGTCCTCGGCGGGAATCAACTCGCCATAGGGCAGGATGCTGCGCGGGAAACGCTCCTTCATCAACTCCCGCTGCGCCGCCGTCATGCGGAGGCCCCCCAGCGAAATCCAGGCAATCGAGGAGGCGGGAATCCTCTTGAAGATCTCCTCGATGAGATGCCTGTAGCCCTCCATCCACCCTTCGTAATGAATCATCGGATCGAAGTGGAAGGCCACCGGGTAGCCGACCTCGACGCAGCGCGAAGCCGCCTCGATCCGTTGGCGTATCGTCGCCGTCTTGTGCTCCTCGAGCCGCTGGATGGCGTCGGGGTTTACCGACCAGGCCACCACGGTTCTGCGGCGGTGATCGAGGCCCAGGAGGTTGTCGACACAGTTCGACTTGGTCTTGAGCTCGAGAAGGGCGTTCGGCTTGCGGGCGAAGAATTCCACCAAGTATCGGCTGTAACCGGTAAGGGGGTCCAGAGCCAGACTGTCCGCCAGTTCACCCGTTCCCACCCGGATGCGCCCCTCCGGATTGAGTGCGAACGCCTCCTCCAGTTCCTCGAGCAGATCGTCCAGATTAGTGTAGACAATCAGATAGGGGAAATTGAGATAGCTCTGGAGGTAGCAGTAGGTGCACTCCATATGACAGTTGCTGGCGAAGTTGATGACGAAATAGTCGCAGCAGACATTTCTGGTGTCCCCGCGGCTTTGCCGGCCGGGACAGGCTTTGAAGAAGCGGCCCTTGAACCGGGTTAGAATCAGGGACTTCTTGGCCTTGGCCAAGGTGGGGCCGAGACGTTTCGATTCCTCCACCTTCTCGTCCGCCGAGCGAATGATCTCCACCGGTGTGTGGGACAGGGCGGCGAGGACGTTTCGGGTGATCGGGCTCTCCCGGCTGTTCTCCTCGATGTAGATCTTCTGTGGGATGTATGGCCGCATCGGTCCAGCAACTCCAGTCGGGAGGCAGTCTCCCCAGGTTGATTTCAAAGTATAGCGGATTCCCGTACCCCGGAGTCGTCCGGCCGGACTTCGACACGGCCGATGATTCCTAGAGAAGATCGAAGATCCCCCGCATTTCCCTGGTTTCCGCCGCGTCTCCCAGCCGCTGCAAGCTCCCGCACAACTCCTCGACCGAACCGGCGGTCAGGGTCAGCTGAATCCGGCTCCCTTCGAAGAAGAGGGGCACCTCCAGCTTGATGTTGGGCGGCAGATCGAGCTTCCGCTTGAGTGCGTCATACCGGGCTTCGTACTCTGAGAGGACCGGGAAGCGGAGCTTGTGGAGCGCCCGTTTCACCTGGGTGAATCTCTGGGTCGGGGAGGTCCCCCGATCAGCCGCGCGGGCGGCGGCTCCGCTGGATCGCCAGATCTCCGCGACATCTCCCCGGCCTTGCCGCCCGACTTCATCCAGCAGATCGAAAATCTGTTTCTGCTTGTTGACACCCAGTTGAAGGTCATCGACCAAGCCGATGAAGAGATCCCGCTCGTCGGGTCGCCAAGACACCAGGGACAAGGCCAAGTCAAGGGTGAGGCGACGCGTTACCGCCTGCTTCAGCGCTTCGGGCAAGGCCGCGACGGCAAGCAAACGCTCCAAATGATGGCGGCTTGAGGGCAGGCCCAGCAACGGAAGCACTTCATCGAGCAGGCGATCGACAGCCAAACCGAAGGCTTTCAAGCGGGCAACCGCCTCGGCCGTCTCGAGCGGACCCAGTGTCCGCGCGCCCAGATTGTCGCAGAGAGCCCTCAGGAGAAGATCGATGTCGCTCTGGTTCGCGGAGAGGAAGGCCGGCAGGGTCTTGAGGCCCAGCCCGCGGGCGGCGTGATGGCGTTTGAATCCGGCGACGATCCGAAAGCGACGGCCTTGAACCGCCTGCAGCAGCAACGGTTGCTGGATGCCAACCGCGGCGATCGCCCTCTCCAACCGCGGATCGCGCAGTCGCCAAGGGGGCGTCAAGGCGAAGCGCCGGTCCTCCGGATCGACTTCGTCGATGGAGACGATCAGTCCCGAGGGAGGCATGGGTCCACCCATGGAGGACGCATTATAGCGGCGCAACTTCAGAAGGCCAAATCCATCAGAAGTATTGCCAGATGGAGTTTCCCTGCTTACAATGGTTTATTTGCTCACCTCATCCGAACGGAGGGGCGCCGCGGAAAGCAGCGAAACACGAAATTCGATAACGGAGGTCTTTGACGGGTGATGTCTTTAGAAACCTGCAAATCAAGCATGGGTTGGATGTGCCTCGTAGCCGTCTCCCTTCTTCTTGGAGGGTCGAGTCTCTATGGCCAGGATTACACCATCGAGGAGTACAACGAGTTCCAGAAGGCGGTGGAGGAAGGTGAGGACTCGATCATCCAGTTCGTCAAGGCGCACCCCGAGTCTTCGTTGGTACAGTACGCGGTAGGCGGCTATCTGCAGCGCATCCAGAGCTACGTCGATCAGGGACAGCACCAGGAGGCGGTCGTGGCGGGAGAGAAGTTCCTTGAGCAGATCGACCCCGACCGCTTTGAGGTCCTGTATCTGGTTACCTGGTCGAGCTTCTACTCCCAACAGTATGACAAGGCGGCCAAGTACGGCGAGCAAGTCCACGCCCTCCAGGCCGACGCTCCCCAGATCCTTCCGATCCTGGCGCGCGCTTTCCTGCAGGGCGGCAATACGGAAAAGGGTATCTTGTACGGCGAAAAGTACTGCGCCGACGTCGCTCCGATGGAATGCTACGACTTGCTGCCGACCCTCACTCGACATCACGCGGACAAGAGGGACTGGGATTCGGCTGCGAAATTCGCCCGCTCAACGGTCGAAGCCTTCGACGCGGTCGAGAGGCCGGCGCAGGTTTCAGAGGAGGACTGGACCAGCTTCGTCAACGAAGAGAAGTCGGTCGCCCATGCCATCATGGGCCGGCAAGCGTTCGAAAGCAAACGTTGGAACGCCGTTGAGACCCATTTCGATGCATCCCGTCGGCTGACCCCCAGGAACCGCGCTCGTAGCGCCGAGGGTTATTACTACATCGGCATGGCAAGGTGGAACCAGGACAAGATCCTCCCGGCGAAGGAGGCCTTCGCCAGGGGCTCGCTGATCGCGGGAACGGATCACACCGATCCCTGCCGCAGGCAGCTGGAGAGGCTCTACCGGGCCACGCACAACGGCTCGCTGGCTGGCATCGAGGAGTTCCTGGAGCGACTCGGTCCCGGGGAGTAAGTCCCCCCGGACTCAAGCAGTGAATCTACTGTGATCCGAAAAGGCGTGTTCCCCAGTCGGGGGGCGCGCCTTTCTTCTTCCCCGTTCCGCCGGGTTCCGGCCGCCCTTAATCCTCCCGCTTCCACCCGCGCATCGCCAACCGCCCTTGGGTGTCGGTTGATAGCGGTCCCGCAACCCTCTTGTCGCTGTTCCATGCTATTTTTTAGCGGCGGCGACGGAAAGGAGGCGCGGTTCGACCGGCCGGGAGCCCTCCTCGATTCGAGCCGACCTGAGCCGACCGAGTCGCCGAAGCACAGGCTGCGGCCAGCGGCGGTTCCGCGGCGGGCCGCGGAGGGAACTCGGGGGGCGAAGTCCCCTGCCGTGAGGGTGGGCGCGTCTCATGACATCAGATTACCGGGTCCATTTGAACGAGCGGCAATGGCATGCGGTTCAGCATGTGGATGGGCCCGTTCTGATTCTGGCCGGCGCGGGGAGCGGCAAGACTCGGACGATCACATACAAAATCGCCTATCTGATCGGTGAGGGACTCGCGCGGCCGGAGGAGATTCTGGCCGTCACCTTCACGAACAAAGCCGCGGGCGAGATGCGCGGTCGAGTGGAGACGCTACTGGGAGGATTGGCCGCTTCACCGCTCATCTCTACCTTCCATTCCTTCTGAGTTCGCCTGCTCCGCCGCCATGCGCACCGAGTCGACTACCAGCCCGACTTCACGATCTGCGGCGTGGACGATCAGAAGCGCTTGTTCAAGCAGCTCTACCTGGAGCTTGCCCTCAAGGATGAGGAACTCCCCCTGGAGAAGGCGCGAGGAGTCATCGGCTGGGCCAAGAACCGGGGATGGACTCCCGACGAGTATTTGAGGCGAAGTCGTGATTTCGACGCCGAGACTCTCCATGGGGTCTTCGTCGCGTATCAAAATCTCCTGCGGCGCTCCAACGCGGTTGATTTTGACGACTTGATTCTGCTGCCCGTTCGTCTCCTCGGGGAGAACTCGGAAGTCCGTCGTTCGCTGGGGCGCGCGTATCGATTCCTGCTGATCGATGAGTACCAGGATACGAATCCGCCCCAGTACGATCTGGTCCGGCTGCTGACGACCGAACATCAGAACATCAGCGCCGTGGGGGACGAGGATCAGGCGATCTATGGTTTTCGCGGCGCAGACATCGGCAACATCCTGCGTTTCGAATCGGATTTCCCCGGCGCCAGGATCATCAAGCTGGAGCAGAACTACCGCTCCACTCAAAACATTCTGGACGCCGCGACGGCGGTGGTCTCCAACAACGTGGCCCGCAAAGATAAGGTCCTGTGGACCGAGTTGCCCAGAGGGGAGCCGATCACCCTGTTTGTAGCCGACGATGCGGCGACCGAAGCCGCCTACGTGGCCGGGCAGGCTCGGCGACATCTCGAGGAGGGGCTGCGTTCCGTGGCGGTTCTTTATCGGACCAATTTCCAGTCGCGGCAGTTTGAGGAGGCTTTTCGTCGTCTCTCGATTCCTTACCAGCTTGTCGGCGGCGTCAGTTTCTATAAGCGCAAGGAAGTGCGCGACGCACTCGCATACCTCCGGGTCGCCTTGAATCCGGACGACAATATCTCTCTGGCGCGGATCCTCAACGAGCCTCCGCGGGGGATCGGGCAAGTGACCCGCAACCGCCTCCTTCAGTTGGCCTCGGCTCGATCCTGTCCGCTATGGGGCGCCATCCACCAAGCCCTGGAGGAGGGGGCTTTTTCCGGAAGAACCGCCGCCTCGCTGAAGGCCTTCTCCGACCTGGTGGAGAGCCTGCGGGAGTGGGCCGCCCTCCCCCTGCACATCGCCCTGGACAAGATCCTGAGCGCCAGCGGCTACCTCGAGGCTCTTCGGGAGGACGGCTCGGAGGAGGCCGCCAACCGGAGCCTGAATCTGCAGGAACTCTTGACGGTCGCCCGCGAGTGTCCCGACGGTCGTGAGTCCTGGCAGGAATTTCTCGACGAGGCGGCCCTGCATGCCGACATCGATGAGTTGGACGAGGGTGCCGATGTCACCCTGATGACGCTCCATAACGCCAAGGGACTCGAGTTTCCGGTGGTCTTCCTGGCGGGATGCGAGGAGGGGCTTTTCCCGCACAGCCGGTCGATCGCCGAAAACGACCTGGAGGAGGAACGCAGACTCTGTTACGTCGGGCTCACGAGGGCTCGGAAGAAGCTGTACCTGAGCTATTCGAGGCGGCGTCGATTCTACGGCCGGGAAAGCGACGAGGCGAATCAGCCGAGTCGGTTTCTGCACGAGATCCCAGCCAACTTGATTGAAACGACCTACTCCGAGCGGTACTCGCCCGCGTGGCCAAAGCGCCGGGGTCCGGTATTTCTCGGCGCCGGGGCGCTAAGGTCGCCGGCCAGGGAGAAGCGGGCCTGGGCCGGGAAGAGCTACAACTCGGTGGAGAGTGTGCGGCGAGCCCTGGAGGAACGAACCTTCCAAGGGAAGGGTCCGGACGGGCTGGTGACCGGGGCCGTTATCGTGCATCGGCAGTTCGGCCGGGGGCGCATTCTCAAGGTTGAACCCACGGGCGGCGATTTGAAGATTACAGTCCAGTTCCCGGAACACGGGGTGAAGAAGATGCTACAGAGTTACGCTCAACTAAAGCCGGCGTAATGCGCCGCCTCCCGCGCGTCGACCGGAGGACAGGCTTCCAGCCTGTCGCCGACGGGTTCCAACGGTACTCTGAGGGAGGCGACCTCCCCGGCTTACCCCGGACCCGCCCGGCGCCAGACTGTCGTCGTCCTCCTTGCCGGGCGGCGGGGACTGGGTTTTGGGCGTTACGAACGGCACGACCACCTGACCATGGATACACTGGACCGTTTACTCTCGGTTGCCGTCGACTACGCGTGGGGCCTGCCGTTGGTGCTTCTGCTGACCGGCGGCGGTGCCGTCCTGCTGGCCTACTCCCGCTTTCTGCCCTTCCGTTTCCTGGGCCATTCGCTCGCAATCCTGCGAGGCCGCTACAGCCGGTCCGGCGACCCCGGAGAGATCAGCCATTTCCAAGCGCTGAGCACGGCCTTGGCGGCCACCGTGGGAATGGGAAACATCGGCGGAGTGGCCATCGCCATCACTCAGGGCGGGCCCGGAGCGCTCTTCTGGATGTGGGTTGCCGCCGTCGTCGGGATGGCCACCAAGTATTTCTCCTGTTCCCTGGCGGTGATGTTCCGCGGTCGAGACAGCCTGGGGAAACTTCAGGGCGGACCGATGTACTACATCGAGCGGGGTCTGGGGCGGAAGTACCGTCCCCTGGCCGTTATGTTCTCCGCCTTTGGAATGGTGGGCTGTCTGGGACTCTTTCAGGCGAACCAGGTGGCTGAAGTTCTGTTTTCCACCTACGGAGTGGCCCGCTGGAACACGGGTATTCTGGCCTTTGTCGTCGTCTCCGCGGTGATACTGGGCGGGCTGACTCGGATCGCCGCGGTTGCCGCCACTCTAGTGCCCGCCATGTGCTTTCTTTACTTGATCTGCGGGGTGTATATCGCCGTGCTCCACATCGATCAGCTTCCCTCGGTGGTTTCCCAGATCTTTCGTGACGCCTTTACCGGGACCGCCGCCGTGGGAGGCGCCGCGGGCATCGGGTTGATGGCGGTGATTCAGACCGGAATCAAGCGAGCGGCCTTTTCGAACGAGGCGGGCATCGGAACGGCACCCATGGCCCACGGCGCGGCCCGGACCAACGAACCTCCGCGGGAAGGCTTGGTGGCCATGATGGAACCCGTCATCGACACGCTCTTCGTCTGTTCCCTGACCGCGTTCATCATCCTGAGCAGCGGGGTGTGGCGGGAGGCGGTGGAGATTCAAGGCGTGGCTCTGACGGCGATGGTTTTTCACTCCGCCATGGGTAACCTGGGCCACTTCCTGCTCACGGTGATCGTGCTGCTCTTCGGATTTTCGACAATGTTTGGATACGCCTACTACGGCAGAAAATGTTTCAGCTATCTGTTTGGAGCCGGACGTGCGCGGGTCTACGACTGGTTCTATCTGGCTACTCTGGTGGGCGGAGCCGCGTGGAGCGCGCGTGTGGTCGTCAACCTGATCGACACGGCATTTGCGCTGATGGCGTTTCCCAACATGGTCGCGGTCCTTCTGCTTGCGCCCCGGGTGATGGACGCCTCGCGGAAGTATTTCGCCGGACTCTCCCGTGACGGCGGGCACCGGGGACCGGGGATCGAACCGGTCGACGCTAAGGGCGTATAATCATAAGATAAGGTGTTGTCGGCGGTGACGGCCTTCCGCCGAGTCTTCCCGAAGCGAGTTCGGAGGGCGGCACCCCGGTCGCCGGAAGATTGAAGTTGCCCTCCGGGCTCACAAGTGAAAAGGGGAATCAGGAACCTCCCCGCCGGGATTTGCATCCTCAGTTAACAGAATGATGTTTCGATCCATTGGAGGAAATAGATGAAGATTTATGATCGCTTGCTTGGCACTCGATCGGGACTGACGTTCCTGGCGTTGGTCGTCACGCTGGGGCTGGGAATCGCCATCGGGTCCATCGTTTCGGACGGAGTCCTCAGCGCCGAACAACAGCCCGCCGCAGGGCTGCGCGTTCACAGCGGAACCGACCCTCTGGTACCGCAACAGGCCGTATTGCTGCAGGAGGGATTCCGGAAGGTCGCTCAGACGATCGAACCCGCCGTTGTGAATATCAGCACGCAGTCGATTGTGGAGACGTCGGGCCGGCAGAGCCCGCATCCCGAACAGCTCCGTGAATTCTTCGGCGACGAGTTCTGGGAGAGGTTCTTCGGCGCTCCGCCGGGCGGTCCCAGCCGTCAGAAGAGGACCAGCCTGGGTTCGGGAGTCATCGTGGACAGCAAGGGGTACATCCTCAGCAACCACCATGTGATTGCCCCTATCACGAGCCGCACGGGTCGACGGGTGGCGGACCGGATCGAGGTGCAACTCAAGACCGGCGAGACCTATCAGGCCGAGGTCGTCGGAATGGATCCGGAGTCGGACCTGGCGGTTTTGAAGATCAACGCGACAAACCCACTGCCCTACGCCAAAGTCGGCGACTCGGCGGCATTACAGGTGGGCGATTGGGTGCTGGCTGTGGGCAGCCCGTTCGGCTACGAGCAGACGGTGACCGCCGGGATCGTCTCCGCAACCAGGCGGGTTGTGCCCGAGACGCAGTCCTTCGGTGATTACATCCAGACGGATGCCGCCATCAACCCCGGCAACAGCGGCGGGCCGCTGGTCAATATGAGTGGGGAGGTGGTG
>CAYRCA010000085.1:0-11741 GCA_964422565.1 uncultured Acidobacteriota bacterium
CACCGGGGGGGCGCGCGGCATCGGCCTCGGCGTCTCGCGCCGCCTCGCCCGGGAGGGGTACGATCTGGCGTTGTGCGGGGTCAGGACCCGGGAACAAGTTCAACCGACGATCGACGAACTCCGGCGGGACGGGGGGGAGGTCGAATACCATCGGGCGGACATCGCCGAGCCCGAGCAGCGGCGGAGTCTCGTGGCGTGGGTTCGGGGCCGATTCGGCCGGCTCAACCTGCTGGTCAACAACGCGGGGGTGGCGCCCAGGGAGCGAAGGGATCTTCTCGACGCTACCGAGGAGAGCTTCGAAGGAGTGCTGCGCGTCAACCTCCAGGGACCCTATTTCCTCACCCAGGCGGCCGCCCGATTGATGATCGAGCAGAAGGCGGAAGACCCGGATGATCCAGCCTGCATCGTGAACGTGACGTCGATTTCGGCCGCCGTCGCCTCCACCAACCGGGGGGAGTACTGCATCTCGAAGGCGGGGCTCGCCATGGCTTCCCAGCTCTGGGCGGTCCGACTCGGCGAGTTCGGCATTCCGGTCTTCGAAATCAGGCCGGGGATCATCGAAACGGACATGACGGCGGGGGTCCGAGACAAGTATGACCGCCGGATCGCCGAGGGACTCCTCCTGCAACCCCGCTGGGGAACGTCGGACGATGTGGGCCGGGCGGTGGTCGCCTTGGCCTCGGGGGCCTTTTCCTACTCCACCGGCCAAGTCGTCATGGTCGACGGCGGCCTCCACGTGGCCCGGCTCTAAGTTTTCCGGGCGGGCGGCAGGCGCCAACCGCGCAACGCTGTCTGCTCACCGCCCCTGCTCAAAACGCCAGCCAATCGAAGAGGAGCCTCCCGTCCAGCTTCAGGATCCGAACCCGGGCGGGCCGGCCCCGGGCGGAGCCCTCGCCCATCACCAGTTCGTCGTTTCCATCGCCGTCGACGTCGAGGCTCGCCAAGTTGGCGCCCGCCGCCCCGGGTTCGTCGAAGGGGACAAAGTCGTGAAGCCACCCCCCGCCGCCCGGCACGGCGAAAACACGGATCCAAGGCGGATACCCGATCAGGGGACCCGGCGATACGGCCACGCCGGGTCGCTCCCCGAGGGACATCGGCGTCAAGCCCACTCCGTACGTCGCCGGAAACACCTCCAGGACCGTCACCTCGCCGTCCCGCACCGTTACCACATCCGCCGGATTCACCGAGACGGGGGTCCCCCACAAAAGGAAGTCTTCCTCCTCCTCCGGCGAGCGGGCCCCGGGAAGCGGCCGGGCGTTCAATCCGTTCACAAACCGGGTTAGCCCGGAGAAATCCCAGACTCGTTCCAATTCTCCCCGGGGAGAGAAACGTAAGACCTTCTGCGGGGCGTTGGGCCCCGGACCCGGACATAGATAGATCCGGCCGCGGGCGACCGCGACCGACGCCCCATACCCGCCCGACAGGGGAGCGAGAAACTCGGAAAGGCGGCGCCCCCGCCGGTCGAAAACCCGAACCCGGGGCGGATTCCCGGCCCCTGGGCCCGGCGCGACCACGACCTGGTCTCCCTCCGCCAGACCCAGATCGCCGACCGCCAGGCGTCCCGAAAAGCGATACTCCGGAAAGGCTTCCCAGACCTCCAGCAGTTCTCCGTCGACGGAGAACAGACGAACCATCGACTCCGTCCGCCGATCGGGACCGGGCAGCGTTGCGATGAAAGGCCGCCCGCTCCCGTCGAATCCGGCCGCCACCTGAACCCCATCGCCATAGCTCTGGTAGCGGTATCCGGGCGCGCCGACCTCAAACTGCCCCAGCCCCCCATGCTTGAAGAAAATAATCAACGTCAGACCGAGGACCGTCTGGGAGAACCACGCCCAGGGAAGGCTCGGCACGACCGAGAAAAGCAGGCACCAGGCGACGCCACCGGCGAGTGTCAACAGCGTCAACGGCCAGTTGGGGACGTGGAAGCCCGCAAACAGCAAAGCCGCCGACACCCCCGCGGCAACCCGCAACAGGCTGGAAGGTTCAGCCTCCGGATCCGGCCGCCTCTCCGCTCCGAGGATCCCCTCCAGTCTCAGACGGAGGAAGTTCTGCAGGAGGTATTGCTGCGCGGCCGCCCAGACGGGGTAGATCGCCAGGCCCCCCCAGTCGTACCGCCCCGTTTCCCCCCAAGTCAGCCCAACCACCAGGAGCGCCGTCCAGGCGGCCGCGGTGAAGGACCCGAACGCGCGGGTTGCCCTCCGCCAGTTATCCAGCCTCAGGCCGAGGGTCCGTCTCCCGTCCCGAAAGAGAAGGTGGCTCGAAATCACCAGGCCCAGGCAGATCAGATAGGTCAGGACGAGGTAGGTGGTATGGTCGTACTGGAACTTTCCCCACCAGAGGTACAGCAGGATCGCTGCGGTAAAGACGGTGACGGAGGTTGCGGCCCAGAGACGTTTCATCTGAATCAACCGAGTAATCGATCCGACCGGAGGCCGAGTCGCGCTATCATTGTAGGGTCTGGGCTGCGGCATTTGCAGGTGAGCACGTCTTTTCTCCGGTTTCGTGTCGCCGCCCGGGGAGCGCGGTATGAGGAAACTCAGTCTCTCGATTCTGACGGGCCTGGTGATTCTGTTCGCCGCTCACTCCGAAGCCCACCCGCGGACGCCCTTGCGCATCGTGTCCACGGCGCCCAGCCTGACGGAAACGCTCTTCGCCCTCGGTGCGGGAGACCGCGTGGTCGGAGTGACCAGCTATTGCAGGAATCCGGCCGAGGCGCGGGAGAAGACGATCATCGGGGATTTCGCCTCGCCCAGCATCGAGACCATCCTGGGGCTGCGGCCGGATCTGGTGGTGGTTCTGACGGGGCGCGCGGATCTGCTGGACAAGCTGCGCCCCTTCTCGATTCCGACGCTGGTGCTGGCCCACGAGACCTTCGAGGAGATCGTGGAGTCGCTCGTGATCCTGGGACGGCATATTGGAAAACCGGACGAGGCCGCGGTCCTGGCGACCCAGCTGCGGGAGCGGGAACGGAGTCTTCGGAGCAGGTACTCCGAGGCGCCCCGCCCCCGGATTCTTTTCGTGGTCAGCCGCGGGGCTGGCTCTCTGAACGAGATATACAGTGTCGGCGGCAACAGCTATATCGGCCGCATGCTCGACCTGGCCGGCGGCGAAAACGTTTTCGGTTCCTTGACGGCGGCTTACCCCAAGGTCTCGGTCGAAGAGATTCTGGCCCGCAACCCCGAGATCATCATCGACCTGTCCCAGGGCGCGGTGACCGACCCGGAGGAGGAGCGGCGCATTCGGGACCTCTGGTCGCGCTTTCCAGGGCTGGACGCCGTTCGGCACCAACGGGTCTATGTACTGGACAGCGACGTTTTTGTCATTCCCGGACCCAGGGTGATGGACGCGGCGGCAGCCCTGGCGGAGATCATTCACAGGGATGGATTCTGATCGCGGCGAAGTCTTTCGCGTCCGCAACCTGGGACACCGTTTCGGCGACTTTCACGCTCTGCGCGATCTGTCCTTTTCGATCGGGGCGGGGGAGATTCTCGGGGTGGTCGGCCCAAACGGTGCCGGAAAGACCACCCTGCTGAGGATCCTCTGCGGGCTTCTACGGGGCTGGAGCGGCCGGCTCGACTTCCAGGGCAAACCCATCGGCGCGTGGGATCGCCGCGCTTTCGCCCGCCAGGTCGCCTATCTGCCGCAGCAGGCCACGATCGCTTTCCCATACACGGCCGGAGAGGTGGTTCTAATGGGACGTCTCCCGCACCAGAACGGCGGCTTCTTCGAACGCGAGGAGGACCACCGGCGGGTCGAGGAGGCGCTCCGACTGACCGACTGCGAGCCACTCTCCCGCCGGTTTTTCCACGACTTGAGCGGCGGCGAGCAGCAACTCGTCGGGCTGGCCAGCGCTCTGGCTCAGGATCCGACAGTCCTCCTCCTCGACGAACCCACGGTCTTTCTCGACCTGAGGCATCAGCTTCAAATCTACAGGATCCTCAAGAACCTTCACGAGACCAGGGGGCTCACCCTGATCGTCGTCACCCACGACCTGGACCTGGCTCAGTCCTTCTGCAGTCGCCTGCTGCTCCTCAAGGGAGGTGTCATCGCGGCGGACATCCGGGCCGCCCGGGGCTCGGGGCCCGAGATTTCGAGCGAACTGATCGAGGACGTCTTCGACGTCAAAGCCTCGGACAACGCGACCGGCGACCGGCGCCGAATTGTCGTCTGGTTTGGCCGATGAAGCGGGGCCCCGCGGCGTATGGGATGGGCAGTGATCGGTGGTTCGAGTATCCACTTCGGAACGGGGGACTCTCGACTCCCGCCGCCCGAGGCGCTCTCCCGCTGTTTCGGCGTCCGGGCTCCCGCCGAGCGGCGATTCCCGGCAGCCGCCGGAGACAAGAACGAAAGGGTTTCCCCGGATTTCACCCATGTCCTGGATTGATTTGAAGGGCTCCCCACTAACCCGAGGCCGCTTCCTGGCACTGGTCGGCGGAGCCTCTTTGCTGTGCGCTCTGGCCGTGTCGATCGCTCCCCTGATCGGCCCCGTCTCCGTCAGCCCGAGGATCGCCTTCGCCGACACCACCAGTCTCGATTACGAGATCCTGATCCGGGCCCGGCTCCCGAGAACCCTCTTCGCGGCCCTGGTCGGAGGGGTCCTGGCGGCGGCCGGAGTGGTGTTTCAGGCGATTCTGCGCAACCCTCTGGCCAGCCCGTTCACACTCGGAGTATCGGGAGGCGGATCGCTGGGCGCCGTCATCGCCATCATGTTGGGCTGGGAGACAACCTTCTACGGCTTCTCCTTTCTACCTCTGGCCTCCTTCGGCGGCGCCTTCGCGATCGTTCTGGTGGTCTACACGCTGTCCCGCACACAACACCAGTTCTCTCCCCTGACCCTTCTCCTCGCCGGTGTCGTGCTCAACTACATCTGCGCGGCTCTCATTCTTCTGATTCACTATTTCTCGAACTTCACCAAGTCCTTTCTCATGATGCGGTGGATGATGGGCGGGCTGGACGTCTACGACTACTCGGTGTTCCTGAGCCTGGCCCCGTTCATGCTTGTCGGCCTGCCACTCCTCCTTCACCAGTCTCGATATCTGAACGCGCTCAGCGCCGGGGAGGACTGGGCCGCCGCGCGGGGTGTCAACGTGAGGCGCCTGATCACCTCGGAGTACTTTGCCGCCTCCCTGATCACCGGATCGGTCGTCGCCTTCAGCGGACCCATCGGCTTCGTGGGCCTGATCGTCCCCCACGTCCTGCGCCTGGTTCTGGGTGCGGACCATCGGGTGCTACTGCCCACGTCCTTGTTCGTGGGCGGCGCGTTCCTGGTGATCTGCGATACAATCTCCAGGACAGTCCTGGCGCCGACCGAGATACCCGTCGGGATCTTCACCTCGATCCTGGGCGGTCCGTTTTTTCTGTGGCTGTTGCTCCGCAGGAGGAAGGAGTTTTTCTTCTGAGGGGCGGGAGCGGAGGCAGACGAAAAGCATGAAGCAGGCAGCAGTGAGCAGGCCGCGGCGAGTCCACAGGGGTGAGCGATTGCAGCCTGGCGACCGAGGCTTGCCGACTGCCGTGTGGGCGTGTCTGTTGATCGGAGATGTCGAATGGGGGAAAGTTCGCCCATGACCAAAGTCAAAGCAGTGCCGCTCGTTGCGATTGGCGCCCTCCTGGCCTGGGGCTTGGCCTCAAGCGACCGGGTCGAGGTCGCGGCGGTCGAGTCCATCACCGCGGGGGAATTGAGTTCGATCGTCCACTTTCTGGCGGCGGACGAAATGGCGGGACGGGATACGGGCACCCCGGAGAACGACATCGCCTCACTCTACCTGGCCCACCAGTTCGAGATGCTGGGTCTGCATCCGGCCGGTCCCGAGGGAGGCTACTTTCAGCCCTTTCGTGTCCTGCGGTCCCAACTGGGGGAAGAGTGTACCCTCACCGTGGAGGGACCGGGTGCGGAACCGACTCGGGGCCGCTTTCCGCAGGACTTCTTCCCTTCCCCCCTCAGCGCCTCGGGAACCGCGCGGGGTAAACTCGCCTTTGTGGGCTACGGGATCAGCGCGCCGGAACACTCCTACGACGATTACGCCGGGATCGATGTGAGCGGCCGTGTCGTGATCGTTGTGACCGGGGAACCGGACCAGGAGGACTCGGCAAGTCCTTTCGAGGAGGGGGTCCCTTCCGACTACAGCCGCGAGGCTTACAAGATTCTCAACGCCCAGGAGCATGGAGCGGCGGGCGTAATCCTGTTTCGTCCGCTGGGGCGGGGAGGAGTCTCCCGGTGGGCCCGCCTGAGATGGCCCGAAGACGTTCGCCGGGCCAGGCTCCACCTGGAGAGCGAGACCAGCCGGATCGGGATACCGGTCGTCTATGTCTCTCGAGACCTGCTGGAGCCCGCCTTCCCCGGCGATTTCGAGGCGGTCAAGCGAAAGATCGACCGCACCCTCACACCGCAAAGCCGGCTGTTGGACTTTTCGGTGGACATATATGTCGACGTCCGGCACGAGAAGATCGAGAGCCGCAACGTTCTGGCCCTGATCCCCGGATCCGATCCCCTGGTGGGGAACGAAATCGTGGTCGTCGGCGCACACTTGGATCACGTCGGGGCGGACGGCGACAGGATTTTCAACGGCGCGGACGACAACGCCAGCGGCACCGCCGGGGTGGCAACGATCGCGCGGGCTTTCGCCCAGAGTCTGGTGAAGCCCCGAAGATCCGTCCTGTTCGCTCACTGGAACGCCGAGGAGCATGGCCTGCTTGGTTCCCGATACTACGTCGCCCACCCTGTCTTTTCCTTGGAGAACACTCGTGTAGTCTTCCAAATGGACATGATCGGCCGTAATCAGGAGGTTCCCGATCCCCAGGAACCCCGTTTCGGCGGACTCGCCCGGCAGACCCCCGAGGAGAACGAGAACTCCCTCCACCTTGTGGGCTACAGTCGAAGCGAGGACCTGAGCCTTCTCGCGAAAAGGGCCAACCGTTCCATCGAACTGGATCTTCTTTTCCAACTCGACGACCACCCCCTGAACATTCTTCGGAGAAGCGATTCCTGGTCCTTCCTGGTCGCCGGTGTTCCGGCCCTGTTTTTCACCACCGGGCTGCACCCCGACTACCACACACCCCAGGACACTCCCGATCGGATCAACTACGAGAAGATGGAACGGGTTGTTCGGCTGGTGTTTCTCTGCGCTTGGGAGGCGGCCAATTCGGACTTTCCCATCCGGCTTTCCGAGCGAAACCGGCGGGAAATGGTGAGCCCGTAGTGCCGATTTCTCACCGCAAAGGGCACGAAGACCGCAAAGACTGACTTCTTTCAGAAACGACCGTTCCCCGCCTTCGCGGCTGCCGTTGCCGAAAACCCGGTTCCCCCCGCCCCCAGGGCGCTACTGCACGGTCCCCCGCGCCGCCACCGGAACTCGCCCGTCGACCTCCGCCCCTCGAACCGTGACGAGTTCGTTGAAGAGGTTGTTCGCCGCGCAGCAATGGTTGGGGATCAGCGTAACCCGCTCGCCGATTTCGGGTCGTTTCCGGCAGGCCGAGAAGTCCACGTGTCCGTGTTCCTCGGACAGCGTTTCGATACGGGCGTCGGGGTACTCGACGATGATGCCGTACCCATCCAGCCCCAGCAAGTCCGAGGAAAGGCACTTGCTGCCCGCGTCCAGAATGCCCCGTTCGGGAGTCGGGCGGCTCACCACCGTCGACAGAATCCGGAAGGAGCACTGCTCCCGCGTCATCACACCCCGGGAAATCAGGTTGCGGTCCCCGTAGACATACATTCCCGCACGGTGCTCGGTCACCTCCGGATGGCGGTGCACCTCCCGCATGCAGTGACTTCCGCCGGTGCTGACCTGGGGAACGGCGATTCCCGCCCGCTCCAGCAGCTCCCTCGTCCGACGCACGAAGCCGTCGGTGGCCGCGTTGAGGGGATAGGTCATCAACCCGGCGAACGCAAGACCCCGCGACCGCTCGATGATCTCCGCCAACTCGGCCGCCTCGCCCGGCGTCTGAACCCCGCACCGGCACGCGCCGGTGTCGAACTCGACCAGCACGGGCAACTCCGCCTCGAGTTCGACGGCCAGCCCGGACAGCCCCTTCACCGTAACCGCGGATTCGGCCGTAACGCTGACGCGGGCGCGGGACATCAGGCCCCCCAGTCGCCGCAGCTTAGCCGGACCCAAGATGTTGTAGGGGATCAGAATATCCTCGAGGCCGGCTTTCACCATCACCTCCGCCTCGGAAATCTTCTGGCAGGTGATACCCACAGCTCCCTCGGCGATCTGCAGACGGGCGAACTCGGGAATCTTGTGGGTCTTGACGTGGGGACGGTTCCGGATGCCGTGCTCGTCGAGATACGCTTGAAGGCGGCGCACGTTGGCGCCCAGAACATCGAGATCGACTACGGCCGACGGGGTTTCCAACTCATCGACGGTCACGGGATACCTCCGTTCCTCCGCTGGCGAGATCACATCCTCCGGCGTACATTCGGAAGTCGGGAACAGCGGATTCTCACAGCGCTTCTTAAGATCTCCGGGAAGCCGGCAAGAGATGTTTGGGTTGAGTCCGGCAGAATCCCTCAACGGCTCGATCGAGGGGCACCGGCCTCACGCCGCCAGACCCCAGTTTCCGGACGGCACCAGTCTAGCAGCAGGAGACGGAGACGGAAACCCGCCACCGCGGCTTGGGCGGCTTGGTGCGAGCGGAGAGATTCCTCTGGTCCCTTCCGCACGGGGTTGGCCCGCCGCCGAATCCGGCGAGCGAGCGGCAACACCGAGGCGGATGCCCCCAAGACCCAGCCTTTCGTCGGTCGGTAATGGCTATACTGAGGTTCATGAATCGCGGAAGGTTGGCGTTGCCCTTGCTTCTCTTTGTGGCGCTTCCCGGATGGCTCGAGGGGGCCTCGTCCCGGGAAACGGGGACCGGCGAAGTCACTCTGCTGCTGGGTGGTATCGCCGGCGCGGGGGGGCATCGAAACCTGGGAGCCGGACTGGGCTACACGGTCGGCCGAGGGATCATCCTGGGGTTTGAGGCCACCCATTCTCCCCTCGGAGGGGACTTCTATGGGGATGAGCCCCGACTGCGGGAGGCCGTTTTGAGGGAGACCGCCGGCGGCGGTCTGACCGATCTGAACCTAAACGTTCACTTTCAGCTCGGCTCTCCGTACGCGAAGTCGCAACCCTACGTCGCGGGGGGATTCGGCTGGGTTCGGGCTTCGACCACGGCCACATTCGATCACCCCGGCGGCCCCACCATACGGAAGGATACCTCCACCCACCGTTTGGCGAACTTCGGGGCGGGGTTGCGATACCCGCTGACCGAAAGGATCGGCGTCCGACCCGAGGTGCGGGTCTACGTCGGCGACGACGCCTTCGTGCGCTTCAGCGCCGGGGTATTCTATCAGTTTCCCCCGTACTGACTCTTCCACGGAGCCGCAGATCCACGGAAGAGCACGAAGGGGTCCGGCCACGAAGGAGCGCGAAGAAACACGAAGGTTTCCCCCGAGCGGGTGCCTGTGTCCTCCATCGAGTGAAGAGCCCATCAGCCGGGCCTGGCCGTTCGTGTCACCCCTTTTGAGTCCCTTCAAGGATGGTTGTCCTTCGCGACCCTTCGTGGACGGTTAGTTCAGACTTAGAGTGGGCTTTCCTCGACCTCGACGTCGGGATGACGCCGGATCAGGTTCTCCACTTCTTCGAGGGTCGGCATCGCCTCCGAGCACATCAGGCGGCCCACCACGATGGCGGCCGCCGCGTTGCCGAGCTTGAGGGACTCGGGGAGCGAGCGGCCCGAGACCAGGCCGTAGAGAAATCCCGAGGCGAACCCGTCCCCCGCGCCGATCGTCGAGAGAACCGCGACCGGATAGGGCGGAAGATACCAGCCCCGACTCCCCTCGTAGACCCGCACCCCCCGGTCGCCCAGCTTGGCGACCAACATCGGAGCGCCCAGCTCCCGAAGCCGACCCGCCGCCTCGTCCAAGTCCCTCCGCCCGGCGACCAGCTGAAGCTCTTCGGGATTGCCGATCAGAATGTCGATGAGGGGCAGGGCCAGCCGCGCGTAGAGGCCGGCCTCCTCGGGGCTCCTCCAGGACATGGCCCGGAAATCCACATCGAAGGCCACCCGGACCCCCGCCTCGCGCCCCCATTCCATCGCCCGAAACGTCGCCTCCCTCGAGGGGGAGGCGCAGAGGCTGGTTCCGTTGGTTACGAAGAGCCGGGTGCCGAGGATAAGCCCTCTTTCCGAAGGACCGACTTCCACCTGGGCGTCCGCCGGATCGACGCGGTAGAAAACCTGAGGAAACCGGTCGGGCGGACTGACCTCGGTCAGACAGAGCGACGGCAGGTAGCCGGGGCGGGTCGCCACCCGCGACACGTCGACCCCCTCCTCCTCCAGGTACTCCAGAAGGTATCGGCTCAGGGCGTCCGTGCCGAGGCAACTGATGATCCCCGCCCGGAGCCCCAGCCGCGACAACCCGACGGCCATGTTCGCCGACGAACCCCCGAGATAGCGGGAGAAGCGGGGGACGTCCTTGAGATCCAACCCATGCTCCTCGGCATAGAGGTCGTAACCGATTCGACCCAGAATGCTCACGTCCATGACGAACTCCCTCGATCGCCGCGCGACCCGGCAACGGCACCCACCGAAAAAGGAATCCCAACTCCGCGCGGAGGGACGGACACGACAAGCTCACCACTCCGGGGCCGAGCGGCCGCCGGAGGCCCCGTCGACCCTCCGATCCCCTCGACCCGAAAGAACCGCGGAATCAGAGAAGATAACGCTCCCGCTTGCGCTTCTCCTCATAGTCGCGGCGGACCGCCTGGACCGATTCGGACCGGGCGGTCTCGGCGACCGGGACGTCCCACCACGACTCGTAGCCGGGAACTCCCTTCTCCTTGTCGACCTCGATCGCGATCACGGTCGTCCTCTCCCGGCCGCGAGCCTCGGCAAGGGCCTCCCGCAACTCATCGATGGTCCGCGCCCGGAGGGCGACCGCGCCGAGACTCGCCGCGTTCTCCCGGAAATCCACCGGCAGGGGATCGCCGTCCAACTGGCCCGATTCCTCCCGACGGTATCGGTAATCGGTCCCGAATCCGCATGAGCCGAGAGACTTGGACAATCCCCCTATGCTGGCAAAGCCGCGGTTGTCGAGCAGCACGATGGTCAGCTTGCGGTGTTCCTGCAGAGACGTCACGATCTCGGAGGACATCATCAGGTAGGAGCCGTCTCCCACCATCACGTACACCTCGCGGGAGGGATCGGCCATCTTGATCCCCAGTCCGCCCGCGATCTCGTAGCCCATGCAGGAGTAGCCATACTCCAGATGATATCCCTTGGGATCCCGCGTCCGCCACAGCTTGTGCAGGTCGCCGGGGAGGCTTCCGGCGGCGCAGACCACGACGTCCTGGGGGCGGGAGAACTCGTTGACCGCGCCGATGACCTCGGCCTGGCCGACCGGCGGGCCGTGCCGCTCGGTAAACAGGCGCTGGACCTCCCCCTCCCACTCCGCCTTGTAACGGGCGAGCAGGTCGGAGTAATCGCCCTCGACCCGATAATCGGTCGCCAGCAGTTCCTCCAAGACGACCCGGGCGTCGCCCACCAGGGGAAGGGCGCCATGTTTGTAGGCGTCCATCTCGCAGACATTGACGCCGATGAACCGAACCTCCGGATTCTGAAAGGCCGTCTTGGAGGCCGTCGTGAAATCACTCAGCCGGGTTCCCACCTGGATAATCAGATCCGCCTCGCGAGCCAGTCGGTTGGCGCCCGGGGTCCCGGTGACCCCGATCAATCGGAAGAGCGTCGTGTAGGGAAAGAGTGTA
>CAYRCA010000086.1:0-8817 GCA_964422565.1 uncultured Acidobacteriota bacterium
ATCAACGCTTGGCCTCACCGCAACGACTCGGTGGCGGAGATGATCGGCGCCCGCCACCGTGCCGACCTGGCCGGGCTTCAGGAGGCCCTGAGGGATCAGATCGACGATCTGGCCGATCGGCTGCCCGACTACGGCTGGACCGGAGTGGGCCGCGACGACGGCGGGGACGTCGGCGAGTTCTCCCCCATTTTCTATCGCAGGGAACGTATCGAGTTTCTAGAGGGAGGCACGTTCTGGTTGTCGGAGACTCCCGAGGTTCCCGGGAGCCGCTCCTGGGACGCGGCCATCACGAGGATCGTCACCTGGGGGCGATTTAAAGACCGTTCCGACGGTGGAGAGTTCCACGTTTTCAACACCCACTTCGACCATCGGGGACAGGAGGCCCGGGTGGAGAGCGCCCGACTTTTGCTGAAACGGATCTCGGAGGTTCCCCCCGGGCACCCGGTGATTCTGGCCGGAGATCTGAACGTCCGCGAGGATAATCCGGCCTACCGGATCCTGACCGAGAGGGAACCTGAAGCGGATGCCGCCTCCGTCCTTCTGGACGCCCGGTACGCCTCGCTGACCGGCCACCAGGGCCCCACGGCGAGTTTCAACGACTGGGTGGAGCTACGCGAGCCCGAGTCCCGGATCGACTATATTCTCGTGCGTCAGGGAATCCGGGTCCTGAGCCACCGGATCCTGGACGACCGCTTCGATGGGCGCTTTCCGTCCGACCACCTGCCGGTGCTTGCGGAGGTGGCCCTGCCCCCCCGAGGTCAGGGTTTGAAATAGAGCACCATGCCGGCCCCGGATGCCGTCAGGATGAACCCGACGAAAAGCAGCGGGTGGGGGGTCGTCTCGGGTGGATGAAGCCACATCGAGACGAGCACATTGATCAGGGGCGCTCCCCCAAAAACCAGGGGCATCACGTAGGTGGGCAAACCGCCCCCGGCGAAGGCCCAGATGATGAAGACCGCTCCCAGAGCACCCAAGGCGCCCGCCATCGTGGCGGACACCGAGCCGGACAGGGTGAATCCACGCAACTCGCCCTGATACCACAGGCTCAACGCCGGGACCAACACCCCGATCAGAAAATAAGCCAACCCCACGCAGAGTAAGGCCCGGAGGGAGCTTCCCAGGGCCATCTGCCCCCGGTGTAGAGCAGGACCGTACATGCCCCAGGAAAGAACCGCGCCCAAAACGAACCAAAGCCAAGTCATGTCAGCATCGCCTCCCTTGTGATGGGGCCCCGTCGAGCCCCCCTGTTGCTTGTCCGACCGAGAACCCTCGCGGGGGGGTCCAACCGGTTCCGAATGACCC
Organism: uncultured Acidobacteriota bacterium; assembly: GCA_964422565.1. GTDB lineage: Bacteria > Acidobacteriota > UBA6911 > RPQK01 > JAPXNP01 > CAYRCA01. Next base: position 1,303 of record CAYRCA010000086.1, read on the forward strand.
CGGTGGCCGTCACCGACCGCACGGAGCCTTCAACTCCAAACGCTTCGCCTTTGAGGTCACGATTACACGCAGTCGGCGCCGGAATTCTACCGCGGCGGTCCGCTCGGTCAAATCCGGGCAATCCCCGCGGTTGGAGCATTCGCCCCGGCGAGATCCGGGTCAAAAAAGGATGCGCAGGCCGACCTGGATCTGGCGGGCATCCGTTACGGTGGACCGAATGCGGCCCAGGGCCGGCAGCGGCTCCTCCTGGTCCGCCACTCCGGCGAAGGCCACCAGGCCCGGGGCACCGAAGTTGGCTCGGTTCAGCACGTTGAAGGCCTCGACTCGAAACTGGATGTGGACGTTCTCTCCCAGGGTCGGCCATTCGGTATGCTTGACCGCCGCCAGATCCACGGTCCGAAGGTTGGGGCCGATGAGGGCACCCCGGCCCAGGCTCCCCAAGGTGCCCCGGGGGGGAAGAACGAAGGCCGCCGGGTCGAAGTAACCGTCGGGGCTGCCCAGGACGGCGTCCTGATGCGTCCGGCCCGGCGCCATGCTGGGACGGTCGAAGCCCAGGCCGGGTCCCAGCGAGGGGAACCAAAGGGAGCGGGAACGATTCTCCTGGACGAAAAGAGTCAGGGGGTTGCCGCTCCGAAAGTGACTGATTCCCGCAAGCTGCCATCCCCGTAACAGCGTCCCCGCAAGGCCCCGCCGATCCCTGAAGAATGGGATGTCCCAAGTGAAGTTCACCACCCAGTTGTGCTTGGCGTGAAAGTCGGCCAGCCCCTTGTTGTAGTCGAGACCCCGAGGTTCCGGGAAGGCGGATACGGTACCGTTGGTGGCGTCAGAAAAGAAGGTCGAACCCTGGGTTGTGTCGATGTTCCTGGAAAACGTATACGAGGACTGAAAGTTCACCCCGGCGCCCCAGCGCTTGCGCATCTCGAAGACCAGGGCGTTGTACCAAGAATTCCCGTCGCTGGTCTTCAGTTCGATGGTGGAGAAGTGGGGATTGGGCCGAGAGAGCCCCGGCGGATAGAATAAGGTGCCGTCCTCAAGGCGCTCCGGTTCGGGGACGTTGACGTCGCCGCTCCGCAGCAGACGCCGACCCCGGGAACCGGCGTAGCCGACTGTGATCAGGAAGTCGGCAGGCAGAGCGCGCTGCAGGTTCAGATTCCAGACGTGAACCCGCGGCGTCGTCAACTCCCAGTCCACGGGACGGATGGAATTGCCGATGCCCCGTTCGAAAGGGGGAACCGGGAAGACGGGGTTGGGAATGACGATTCTGGGGGTCGCGGGCGGGTTGGAAAAGGTCGGGATCAGGTGCTGCTGGATGTTGGTGCTGAAAAACAGACCGTAACCTCCCCGCAGCGTGGTGCGGCCGTCGCCGAACACATCCCACGCCAGGCCCAGACGAGGCGAAAAGTTGATCTTCGATGTACCCCGATAGAGCTGCCCGGTGGTCGGCTCCGGATCGCTCAGGTTGAGCAGTGTCGAGTCCCGTCCCTGCAGATCCCGGGGCAGGGTGGCGTGTTCCCACCGGAGACCAAGATTGAGGGCCAGCCGGGGATGCGCCTGGAGGTCGTCCTGGAGGTAGAAGGCCAGGAGCGTCCACCGCCAGTACCGATCCAGGGCGCCCTCGGGTGTCAGGCCGAGGAAGCGAAGCGGCTGGTTCTCAAGAAAAGTCCGCAGGTTCGGAAAAGTGAAGATCCCCCGCGAGAAGGTGGGGTTCACCATGTTGTTCTGGTAACGCTCCACCAAGGCGCCCGTTTTCAGAGCATGCCGGCCTCGATGGTGGACCGTTCCGTACTCCAGGCTAAAAAGGTTCTGGACCAGGGACACGTCGGCGGAGGTTTGGGGGCCGAAGCGCGGCATTCCGCCGATGTCGATGTTGCCCAGCGTGGGCCGCCCCGGGACGAAGGGCTCGAGCGGTGAATCCAGCCGCGCCTCTACCTCCTGTCCGATCCGGGTGCGGCTCACGCCCCCTCTGAGGCTGTGCAGCGTCCGGGGTGAGGTGACCAGTCGGTATTCGCTGGTCAGGAACTGGTTTCGGGACACGAAAGCCCGAGGGAACCGGGGGTAATCCGTGGGGAGCAGCTGTTCGGCGTCATCGAAGGTGTAGCGGGCGAAAACCTGACCGTCCCGGCCGACATTCCGGTCGTACCGGCCCTGCAGGAAGTGCTGGTTGATCTCCTCCGTAAAACCGAAGACATGAGCCGCCAACCCTCCTCCCAGCTCCTCCCCGTTGGGGAGGGGAAAGACGTCCAGATACGGCCTTACCGCCGGATCGACACCGACGGCGAGGGTTTCTCCCGGGATCGTGGGGTGGGGCAACAAGCCCTCGCGGGCCCCCACGTTGGGAACGATCGTGTTGATCGTCCGCCCCTTCCGTTCCCTGAGGCCCTCGTAACCGAGAAAGTAAAAGGAACGGTCATTCCGGATCGGTCCGCCCAGCGTCGCGCCGAACTGGTTTCGCCGAAGGGGCGGCTGTTCCCCGGGGTCGAAGAAATTCCGGGCGTCCAGGGCCGAATTCCGGTGGAAGTGGAAGAGGGTGCCGAAGACCTCGTTGCCTCCGGACTTGGTCAATACGTTGATCTGTCCTCCGGGGTTGCGGCCGAACTCGGCGCTGTAGGCGTTCGACTCGACGCGGAACTCGCGGATCATTTCCATCCCCAACGCCGTGCCGGCGGCGCTTCCCGCCGGGCCGCCGGTGAAGTTGTTCATCAACGTGCCGTCGAGCAGGTAGACGTTGGATCGGGGTTCCTGCCCGTTGATGGTCATGGCCAGGCCGTGGGCGACCACGGAACCCCCGTCCCGCTGGCGATAGGCAAGCACCCCCGGCTGCAGCAAGGCCAGATCCGTATAGTTTCGTCCGTTCAGCGGGAGATCCCGAATGGCGCCCTCACTGACCAGATAACTCAGTTCCCCCGACCGGGTGTTTGTCAGCGGCGCTTCTCCGAACACGGTCACCGCCTGATCGAGGTCGCCAAGCCGCAGGATCAGATCCACCACCGCCGTTTCCCGCACGGTCAGATTCAGTCCCCGATGGACGATGGAGCGGAATCCCGCCGTCGCGGCGTTCAACTCGTAGCGACCCGCCGGCAGGAGGGAAAAGACATAACGACCGTTGCCTTCGCTGACGACGGACCGAGTCAGGCCGGTCTCCAAATGGACGGCCGTTACTTCGACCCCCGGCAGGCCTTGACCGCTCGGGTCCAGAACCCGGCCCGTCAGGGTACCTCCCGTTTGGGCGGCGACGTTCCACACAAGGAAGAGGCCGAGCGGGATCGAGAGGAGTGTTTTTCCGGGTCCTCGAGCGACAGGTGGAACGATGCCGGATGCTTTCAAGCGAGAGTCCCTCCGTTTCTCATTTCTCGCGGGGCGCGCGGGCCGGGTCCAGGCGGGGGGACGCCTTCGACAGGGCCTTATCCGAAACAATAGAGCCGACCATCGTACGCGCCGACGACCAGCCGTCCCCGGGCGATGGCGGGAGAAGCCGTAATCGCCGCCCCCACATGGAATTCCCACACCTTCGATCCGTCGGTCAGATCGAGGGCGTAGAGGCGGCCGTCGTTGGAACCGGCGTAGACGCGTCCCCCGGCCACGGCCGGAGACGATTCCACTCGGGCGCGGGTGGCGAAGGTCCAGAGGGCCTTTCCGGTGGAGGCGTCCAGACAATGGACCAAGCGGTCTCTCCCCCCGACAACCACCCTCCCCTCCGTCAGGGCGGCGGAAGCATAGAACGGGAAACTCCGCTGCGGATGCGCATAGCGCCAGTCGATGGACTGGGACCTTAGATTCACCCCCAAGACCTCGTTGTTGAACGTCCCGAAAAACGCCATCTCCCCGGACAGCGCGGGAGAGGCGCCGGTGTAGGCGCTGGCGTGGATCATGAACACCTGTTCGCCGTCGGAGATTCGAAACGCGCGAAAGACCTCGTCGCAACCGGAAACATAGGCGATTCCGTCAAGAATGGCGGCAGTCGAGTGAACCGGCCCCTCGCTGCGGGCTTTCCAGAGAAGCGACCCGTCACGCGCGGAAAGGGCGTACAGGTGCTCGTCGTAGGAGCCAATCAGAATCCGGTCTTCGATCACGGTCGGCGAGGCCTTGATTTCGCTCCCCGTCTGGTACGTCCACAAGGCCTTCCCTGTGGCGGCTTCGACGGCGTGGACCACTCCCGCCAAATCGCCGATATAGACGACTCCGTCCGCCACCGCCGGCGAGGACTCGCCGATCGACTCCGCCTCCCGGTACTTCCAGCGGACCGCTCCGTCGGCGAGATCCAGCGCTACAAGCTCTCCCGATTGAGAGGCCGCGTAGACCACACCGTCGACTATTGCCGCCGAGGACTCGACACCGTCTCCGAATTCATAGGTCCATTTCAGCTGAAGGACATCCGGAAGGCTCGTGGCGGCCACGCCGGTCAAAGCAGGATTGCCCCGAAACTGGGGCCAGTCGGAGTGGTCGGCGGCCCGATCCGACGGAGCCGCAAAGGCGAGAAGAGAGATCGTCAGCAGACCCACCACGGCGCAGACCATGGGCACAAGGCGATTTTCCCCAACCGTTCGGATAGAACTGGAGCGGCGATGGATTCCCTTCACTGTCTTTCTCCGTGGGGGGAGCCCTTCAGCTAGCCCCTTCCGCCAGGGCGAACAGCTGATTCCGGGTAACGATGTAAAGGACGCCATTGGCGGCGACGGGAGTCGTATAGACGGAGCTTCCCATGTTCATCTCGGCGACGAGCTTGAGTTCCTTCCCGTGCTCCACGACGATCACATCGCCGTCCTCGTCCCCAAGGTAGACCTTGCCGTCGATGATCATGGGCGAGCCCCAGACCGCGGCGAACATGTCATGCACCCAGTACGCTTCGCCCGTCTTGGCACTGAGGCAGTGGAAGAATCCACTGAAGTCGGGATAGTAGAGGATCCCGTCGTGAACGGCTGCGGTCGAGATGGAGCGGCGGATCTTGTCATAGTGCCACAACCTGCCGGTCTGGGTTATATCGCCCCGCTTGGCGGGATCGATGGCGTACAGATGGCCGACGCCCTCGCCGTGTTCGGGGTCCTGGCCGTTGGCGATAAAGACCATGCCGTCCTGAACCACGGCGGTGGAGATGATGTTGTTCCGGTTCCTCGGCCAGACGGAGTCCTTCGGGTTGGTGTCGAACTCCCAGAGGAGTTCCCCCGTCAGGGCCTCCCAGCTTCGGATCCACCCGTCCCCGATGCCCATGATCACCTGCGTCACACCGTCGATCTCAGCCACCGTCGGCGCCGACCACTGACCATGAAGAATATTCTCGCCGGCTGGGTTCGCGTTCTCCCATACCAACTCGCCCGTGTGTTTGTTCAGGGCAATGATGTCGGGAGCGTTGGGCGAGGGGACGTTGACATGGCTCTCGTCATGGCCGTTCGAGGTCGAAACGTAGATGAGGTCGCCGAAGGCCACGGGAGACGAGTTGGACATGTTGTGGGGAAAGGCGCCCACCTCCTCCATCATGTCGAAACGCCAGGCGACCTTGTAGCCGGCCGTCCCGGCTTCGGCCGAGCCGGTGAGTTCGAGGCAGACCACGTGGCATCGGTTCGTCACGTAATATAGGCGTCCATTCTCCACCAGCGGACAGGAGCAGATCCCCTGGTAGGGCCAGTCGTTGACACGGCCCGAGGCAAGCTTCTCCGTGGTCTTCTGCCACAGATACTTTCCGTCCGACTCGCGGAAGGCCTTCAGCACACCCCGGTCCCCAAGCTCGCCGGGGTTCCGCAACGCCTCGTTGTTAGTCCCCACGAACACCATGCCGTCGCTCACGACAGGATTGCCGTAGCTCTGCGAACCCAGTTCGCCGACCCATTTGACATTCCTGCCGGAGGCGACATCCCAGCTGGTGGGGATCCCCTCCATGTCGGAAACCATGTTTCGGTCCGGAGTCCCACCCCACATGGGCCAGTCTCTCGGACGATCACCCGCCGGGGCCGAGTTGCCCCGCAAGGGCCCGATAAACGCTCCCAGGGCGAGAAGCGACGTTGACTGCACAAAACGGCGGCGGTTCAAGGTTTTTCTGCTCATCGGTTGGGCCGTACTTCCAGGTTGTTGAAAAACACTTCAAAGGTCGCGTCGGCGTAGATTCCCGGGCTGCCCGATCGGTTCGGGACCGGGTCGATTCTTTCGATCAGCCATTCTCGAGGCTCCTCCTGGTCGATCGGCCAGGCCTTGCCGAGAGCCCGGGTTCGGCCGTCCTCCAGGTTTTCCACCCGCAGCTTCAGCCGGTACCAAGTATCCGGCTCCCAGGAGAAGGGTACGGTCACCGTCCGCTCGGTCTCCGGTTGCCAAGGCTGAAGCTCCAGACGCTGGTGGTTTCCGAACAGCACCAGGCCGTAGCGCTGCGCCACCACGCCGGCGTCTCCCATCTGGCGTCGACGCATCTCGGCGCGGACATCCACCTCGACCGTATAGTCGGACCAGTCGGTCGGACCCAGGAAGGTTCTCGCGCGCTTGGTGAAGGGGTTGTCGGCCAGTTTCACCAGCACCTTCCCGCCCTCCATCTCCCGGATCTCGTATTTGCCCGTGGCGTTGACCCAGTGCGGAGGCACCCGATCGCCGGGAACGTTGGCGAAGTCCTCTTTCCAGGGCAGGGGGGGGATGACTCTCAAACGGGCCGTACCTCGAACACCCTCGACCGATGCCTCGATGATTCCGGCCTGGGAAACCCGCTCGTCGGACGCGGTGAACGTTCCATCCTCTGAAATCTCCCCCGTGAGATCGCGCAGGACCCAGGACACTCGCTCCGCCTCCCGCAGGAACCGACCCTGTTCGTCGAAGAGCCGAGCCCGCAGGGAGACCGATTGTCCGGCTTTCAACAACACCTCCCCCGGCACCACCAGCAGGTCGGTCGGGGGCCGGTCCCCCGTCGAGCGCAACGGGTCCGCCGACCGGGGAGAGGCACCCGCCGCACCAGCCGCCGGTTCCTTTCCAATGGCATAAAGCGCCTCGCTGGTAACCAGGTAGATTCTCCCTCCGGAAACAGCGACGCTTCCGATGATCGGCTCCGGATCGGCCTGGCTTCCCATCCACACCTCGCTCAGGATCTCGCAGTCCTCCCGGCTGGGCCTGAGGATGTAGAAGCGGCCGTTCTCGGTTCCCACGTAGAGCTTTCCATCCGCCAGCACCGGAGATGCCTTCTGAATCGTGCCCAGCCCCTGGGTCCAGAGGCGCTCCCCGCTTTCCAGATCCCAAGCCGCCAGGTTGGCGCTGTTGTCGATCTGATACAGCCTGTCCTCGTGGATCACCGGCGAGGAGAATCCCGCGGTGAAGCCCGTCACGCGCCACTTCACGTGTTCCTCGCCCAACTCGCCCCGCGCCGTGGCGTCGAAGGCCGCGATCATCCCCATCACGCTGGTGTCGAGGTTTTCCTCGCTGTGGCTCACGAAGGCCGTGCCCCCACGCAACACAGCGCCCGAATTGAGCCCGCGCTTGCTGATCTCGTAGCGCCACAACGGCTCTCCGGTTCCCAGCTTGAGTCCATGGACGGCGCCGTCGCCGGCGCCC
>CAYRCA010000086.1:8827-11716 GCA_964422565.1 uncultured Acidobacteriota bacterium
CTACGTGGTGAAGCGGCTCCGCGCCGCGCTCCCCGACCCCGGCTACTCGCCGGAGTTCGTCGCCGGCGCCCGCGATCAACTGGGGGATATCGTCGATCACCCTCACGATCGGCGGAGAGTAGGTCGTGTCGTAGGGACGCTGCCCCGGAGAGCTCACCCACACCAGGTCGCCGTTGGACTTGTCGAAGGCGAAGAATCGGTGGCCACCCCTCGACTGGTCGCCCCAGCCGGAATTCAGGCCGCCGACGATCACCAGGTCCCCCACCACAACGGGGGAGACGGTTCGTCCGCCGTGGGTCGTGATCAGCCCGAAATCCTCTCCCAGAGAGCGTTCCCAAAGGAGACCTCCGTCCGCCGTGAGGGCGAGCAGAGGACCGCCGACACCGAAGACGTACACGTTTCCCTCGATCGGATCACCCGTGGGGGAGGGCCAACCGACGCGATGAGTCGGAACGTCGCTCAGATAGACATTGAAGCGGTGCTCCCACAGAAGCTCTCCCGAGTCCGCGTCGAAGCACATGACCCTTTCCCGCAGCGTTTCCCCTGCGCCGACGGCGTTTTGAATGAAGACCCTACCGTTCATGACGATGGGTGCCGACCGGCCGCCGAAGGGCACCTTCCAAGCCAGGTTCTCGCCGTCAGGGGACCAAGTCTCCGGCAGTCCCGTCTCCGAAGAGGCTCCATCACCGTTGGGGCCCCGCCAGAAGGTCCAGTCCCCCGCGGTCAGCGGGAGGGACAGGAGCGAACACTGCAGCAGAATCGGCAGGGTCTTCCGTGGAAACATGTCGATCATCGGCATTACTCGTCCAGTAAAGTGCGCCCCATTCATCACCGGTAGGAGCCCGGTACAGCCCAAGACACGGGCAAACCTACAGCCCGTGCATTCCGTCGCTTCAGTTGTGCACGACAGTTTAGCAGATTCTCACAGGGCGCAGGAACTCGGGGTCGTGGGGTGGGGAGGTGGGGAGTGAGGTGAGATCGGTCGGCAAATTGGATTGCTTGGTTCTGGTAGACTTGACCGCACCATGATCCCGGCGATGAAGTTCATCCCCCTTGTGCTGACTTCAGTTGTGCTCTTGTCCTGTGCCGACTCGGAATTCCAGCGCTTCCTGAGCGTCGGAACGGCGCCGCCCGGCGGAGCCTTTTTCGTGGTCGGAGGCGCCATCAGCGAGGTCCTGAACGAACACGGAAACGTTCACGGATGGAGGGTCACCGCCGAGGCCACCATGGGCTCCCAGGAAAACATCCGCCGGTTGGCCACCGGGGAGCTCGATCTTGCCTTGTCCAATTCCGCCATCACCTACTTCGCCGTCCGCGGGGAGGGGGAGTGGGACCGCCCCTACCCGGTGCAATCGGTCATGACCCTGGCGCCCAACGTGGCCCTGTTCGTCACCCTCGCCGGGTCCGGCGTCCGCACCATCGCCGACCTGCGGGGTCGGCGCGTTCTGATCGGCCCCGCCGGAGCCGGGTTCGAGTACTTCGTCAGGCCCATGCTGGAGGCCCACGGCGTGGCCGATTAGTAACTGACGGTCCTCTTCGGGACCCAGGCCGCGGCGGTGGACATGCTCGCCGACGGAACGGCGGCGGCGGCTTTTCTCGGAGGCGCCGTCCCGACCGCCTCCATCACCCAGGCCTCGGCCTCCCAGGACATCCGCTTCATTCCCTTCGATGAGGAGGTCCGGTTGAGGTTGATCGAGGAGTACCCCTTCTTTCGGCCCGCCGTAATCCCGACGGGCACCTACCGCGGACAGACCGAGGATTTTCGGGGCCTGGACGTAGGGTCGATGCACCTGATCGCCTCCGCCGATGCGGATGAGGAACTCATTTACCGCGTCACCCGAATGCTCTACGAGAACCGCGGGGGCGTCCAGGCCAGACATCCCGCGGGGCGCTCCATCAATCCCGACAATGTCGTTCGGACCACCGGCACCGACTTTCATCCCGGGGCCATCCGCTTTTACCGGGAGATCGGCATCTGGCGCGAAGCTGAAGACCCGGATCCGACGGCTTCCGTTCACTGACGCGGCCAGGCATGCGGGAAACCTCGGCGGGGAGGCTCTTAGTCTACGGGTTGGGAATAGGCCTGACCCTCTTCACCCTTGTGGAGGTCAACTATCCCCGGCTTTCGCCTCCGGCCGAGCTGGCCCTTTTCGCCCTGTTGGGAACCGTCCTCTGCGTCCTGATCAAGCCGTTGGGTGGACCGGGTGGTCGAGCCAAGCTGGCGACCGCGACGGACCTCCTGCTGATTCTTCTCGCCGTCCTCTGTTTCCTTTACGTCGTCGTGCAGACCCAGCCTCTCTTTTCCGGTTGGTGGGTGGAGGGTCGCTCCCTAGGCAGTCGGGCGGGGCGGGAGATCTCTCTGGACCTGGTCGTTGGGGCGGCCGGCCTGCTGGTGGTGCTTGAGAGCACACGGCGCTCCCTCGGTTGGATCCTGCCCTGTTTGAGTCTCCTCTTCCTGCTATACGCCTACTCGGGCCCCTACCTGCCCGAGTGGTTCTTCCCACATCGAGGCTACAGCCTCAACCGCATCGTGTCCCAGACCTTCCTTCACTCCCAGGGGGTTTTCGGAGTGGCGCTGCGAGTGATGTTCACCTACGTCTTCCTGTTCGTCCTGGTGGGAGCATTCTTGAAGGCGACCGGCGCGACGCAGTTCATCGTGGATTTCGCCCGGCAGCTGTTCCGGGGAAGCGCGGGCGGACCGGCAAAGGTCGCCGTCCTGTCGAGCGGACTGATGGGATCGCTGTCGGGCAGCGCCGTGGCCAACACCGCCACGACGGGAACCTTCACGATTCCCATGATGCGCGCCTCGGGGTTCCGCTCCCACACGGCGGCCGGAGTCGAGGCGGCCGCCAGCTCAGGCGGCGCCCTGGTGCCGCCGGTGATGGGCGC
>CAYRCA010000087.1:0-4484 GCA_964422565.1 uncultured Acidobacteriota bacterium
CTGTCGGAAGGGAGGACGGGCATCTTTGCCTGTCGGAAGGGAAGGCGGGCATCTTTGCCTGTTTTCCCGACAGGCTGGAAGCCTGTCCTCCCCGGTCGGTTGCACTCCCCGGTGGGGTCGAAGATAATCCCCCGGGTGAGCACCCGGGACGGTTTCGTCGAGCGCTTTGTTGAAAGGCATATTGGGCCCCGGTCGACCGACATCGAGGAGATGCTCTCGGTCCTCGGCCTCTCCTCACTGGAGGAGTTGGTCGACCGCGCGGTGCCCCAAACCATCCGGACGTCACGGCCCCTGGCTCTGAAAGAGCCGCTCACCGAGGCGGAAGTCCTCGAGGAGGCGCGACGGATGGCCGGCCGGAACCGCGTCGTTCGATCCCTCATCGGCCAGGGCTATTCCGATTGCGTCACGCCCGCCGTCATTCAGCGCAACATCCTCGAAAACCCCGGCTGGTACACCCAGTACACGCCCTACCAGGCGGAGATCTCGCAGGGCCGGATGGAGGCGCTCCTCAACTTCCAGACCATGGTGGCGGATCTGACGGGTCTCGAGCTCGCCAATGCCTCCCTGCTTGACGAGGGCACGGCGGCGGCCGAGGCCATGTCGCTCTGCCACGCGGCCGCCGGCGGAGGGGGGCGAAATCGCTTCTTCGTGGCCTCAGACTGCCATCCTCAGACCATTGACGTGGTCCGAACGCGAGCCGAAGGGCTGTCGTGGGAGGTGGTCGTCGGCGCCGCCGAGGATCTGGTCCCGGACGAACGCCTGTTCGGAGTTCTCCTCCAGTATCCGGCGAGCGACGGCAGGCTGTTCGATCCCGTCCCGGTGGCCGCTCGGGCCCGCGAGGCTGGAGCCCTCGTGGTGGCCGCAGCCGATCCACTGGCCCTTGTCTTGTTGAAGCCCCCGGGCGAATGGGGTGCCGACGCGGCGGTGGGCAACAGTCAGCGGTTCGGAGTACCGCTCGGTTACGGCGGTCCGCACGCCGCCTTTTTCGCCACCCGCGAGGAATACAAGCGCCTCATTCCGGGACGGATCGTGGGGGTGTCGAAGGACGTGTCCGGGCGGCCCGCTCTCCGGCTCGCCCTCCAGACCCGGGAGCAGCACATCCGCCGGGAGCGGGCGACGAGCAACATCTGTACGGCGCAGGTCCTTTTGGCCATCATGGCGTCCATGTACGCCGTCTATCACGGTCCCGAAGGGTTGCGGCGCATCGCGCGACGGGTGCACCACCTGACGGTCGCTTTGGCGGCCGAAGTGGAGGCGGCCGGCCTCGATCTTGTTCACCCGGAGTTCTTCGACACGTTGCGGTTGCGGGTTTCCGATTCTGAAGAGGTGCGCCGCCGCTCGCTGGAGGAGGGAATCAATCTTCGTTACTACGAAGACGGGAGCGTAGGGCTCTCTCTGGACGAGCGGTCCACCGCCGAGGAGTTGGACGTTGTCGTGCGGGTCCTCACGGGGCGCGAAGCCGGCGGCGTCAAGCTCGGCACGGTGAAGCGCATTCCGTCGGAACTGGAGCGGCAATCCGATTTTCTCACTCACCCGGCATTTCACCGCTATCGCTCCGAGACGGAGTTGCTGCGATACATTCATCGCCTACAGTCGCGGGACCTGTCCCTGACGACCTCCATGATCCCCTTGGGCTCCTGCACGATGAAGCTCAACGCAGCGGTCCAGATGCTGCCGATCACCTGGCCCGAGTGGGGCGGCATCCATCCTTTCGCGCCCGGTGATCAGACCAAGGGTTGTGCGCGCCTGATCGAGGATCTGGAGGGGATGCTGGCGGAGATCACGGGGCTTGACGCGGTTTCTCTCCAGCCCAACTCCGGCGCCCAAGGCGAGTATGCGGGTCTCCTCACCATCGCCTCCTATCACCGTGCCCGCGGGGAAGGGAATCGAAGGGTCTGCCTTATTCCCCAGTCGGCCCACGGCACAAACCCCGCCAGCGCCGTGATGGCGGGCATGAAGGTGGTGACGGTCCGGTGTCGGGAGAACGGGGACGTGGATGTGGATCATCTGCGCGAGTTGGCGGAGCGGAACGCCGAAAGCCTGGCGGCGCTGATGGTGACCTACCCCTCGACTCACGGAGTGTTCGAGGAAGCCATCCGGGACATCTGTGCGGCGGTTCACGAGCGGGGCGGACAGGTCTATATGGACGGCGCCAACATGAACGCCATGGTCGGGGTCTGCCGGCCCGGGGAATTCGGCGTGGACGTGTGCCACCTCAACCTCCACAAGACCTTCTGCATTCCCCACGGTGGGGGAGGACCGGGGGTGGGGCCGATCGCCGTCAGGGACCATCTGCGCCCCTTCTTGCCCGGGCACTTCCTCCTCGATCGGCGCGGGGGCGCGGTAGCGGCGGCTCCTTACGGCTCCTCCGGAATACTGCCTATCTCCTGGAGCTATATCCGGCTGATGGGAACCGCCGGACTGGAACGGGCCACGCAGGTGGCGATTCTCAACGCGAACTACGTTGCCCGACGGATCGAGGATCATTTTCCGATCCTTTACGCAGGAAAAAACGGTCTTGTGGCACATGAGTGCATTCTCGATTGCCGGCAATTCAAGAGAACGGTGGGCGTCACCGTGGCGGACATCGCCAAGCGGCTCATGGACTATGGCTTCCACGCGCCCACGGTCTCCTGGCCGGTGGTGGAGACTATGATGGTGGAGGCCACCGAGAGCGAGTCCAGGGAGGAACTGGACCGGTTCTGCGAGGCCATGATCTCCATCCGCCGGGAAATCCGGGAGATCGAGCGGGGCGTCGCCGATCCGCGCGACAATGTCCTCAAGAACGCCCCCCACACCGCGGAGATGGTTTCCGCCGATTCCTGGGCGCATTCCTACTCCCGGGAGAAGGCGGCTTTCCCGGCGGCCTGGCTTCGAGAGCACAAGTTCTGGGCGTTTCGCGGCCGCGTCGACGACACCTACGGAGACCGGCACTTGTTCTGCGCCTGCATCCCTCCCGAAGGTCCCTCCCCCGGCGGGTAGCTCCTTTACAGACCCTGTCGATCCTGGAAACCCCGTTAGTCCTGTCTGAGACCCCCCTGCTCAAAGAACCTGCCGCGTGGTAGTCTTCTTGCTGCGGTGCGCCAGGTTGGCGCCAGCCGCCCTGAGGGGAATGCCGCCCGAACGTGAGCGGAGAACCTTTTCGAGGCCTGGACGGCCGCGAAGCGAAACGAATTCCGTGGGAGCGGGTTTGAGGGACACCACTTATCTCCTGGGGTTCCTGCTGGCAGCCAGCCTTCTCCTGGTCGTCGGTCGGGACCAGTTGCCGTCGACCGGTCTGGTCACATGGGGAATCACGTTCGGCGCCACGACGGCGGCGGGCGTGCTGCTGGTCTCACTCTACCGCGTGCAGCTTGAGCTGAAGCAGAGTCGTCACGAGTTGGCTCGAAAGCAGGCCGAACTCAACTTCGCCCGGGAGGTGCAGGCGGCGCTGTTTCCTCAGGTTCTACCCGTCGACCGCGGGCTGAGTTTCTCGGCCATCTGCATACCCGCCCAGGGGATCAGCGGTGACTACTACGATATTCTCGAATGCCCCGACGGTCGAATCATCGTGGCCCTCGCCGATATCAGCGGGAAGGGAATCTCCGCCGCCATTCTGATGGCGAATCTGCAGGCCCGGTTTCGGGCGATCATCGAGACCCTCCCCTCCCTGGGACAGGTGTGTCGGAAAGTCAACGACCACCTTTATGATTTTACCGACCCGGAAAGGTTCGCCACTCTCTTCGTCGCCCAATGGTGTCCCGGCTCGGGGCTCTTGGAGTATGTCAACGCCGGGCATCAGATCCCCGTTCTGATCGGCTCGACCGTCCGGCGCCTGGACAAAGGTGGGCCTCCACTCGGTCTGTTCGGCAACCTCGACTTCGAGGTTGGAAAGACCGAGATTCGGGAGGGGGATCTGATGGTGGTGCACTCCGATGGGATCTCGGAGGCGCGGAACGAGACCGACGAGGAGTACGGCGACGAGCGGCTGCGCGACTTGGTCGCGGCCCACCGAACGCGTCCCCTGCGGGATATTCAGAAGATCATTTTGGAGGACGTGGGGAACTGGTCGCGGCGCGAACCCGAGGACGACATGACCCTGGTATTGGTTCGAGTCGAGGACGAGGCCCGGCTCCGCGACGCGGAATCGGATGATGAACGAACCTGATTCCGGACGGTAGTGGGGTTGCCGGGGAGCAACGGTCTGTTTCGGCGACGGAGCTGGGAGGAGCGAGAGGATGAGGATCTCGGGACACGATTTTCTGGAGCATATCCGTCTGCTGACTCCGCTGTTCGGTGCGATCGCCGCCGTTTGGGCTCTTCGCCTTCTCGTGGGCGCCGTCCAGGGAGCGCCTTCCTGGTTGATCGGCATTCTCAGCGTCAGTATTATCGTGCCCATCTGCATCGTCCTGGCCACCTTTCTGATCCACGTGAAGTGGTCGGGGGGATACACCAGCGTGGTGCTGGCTTCTCTGATGGGAAGCGCCCGCGTGTGAATTATGGTG
>CAYRCA010000087.1:4494-11687 GCA_964422565.1 uncultured Acidobacteriota bacterium
CGCCTGGGGGCAGGTTCTGGTGGTTCTGGCGATTCTGTTCTCGGTGGTCACGGGGATCGAGAATATTTACACCGCGCCCGAGTTTTCGCTGACGGATGATCCCCACCACAGGCGGCATATATTCGGACACCTCACTTTCGTGGTTGGAATCCAGACCCTGGTGGGCTCGCTTATGGGTTGTATCATCCTGTACATGCTGCGCCGCGCGAAGCCATCGGCCCGGAACGATCGGTAACGCCGCGGGCCGGGGAGCCGGGGAGACAGTCGGACTTGCGGTTTCGGCGGTTTCCGCCTAAAAAGAAGAGTTATGGATCGTCGTCACTTCTTGAAGAGCGCCGCCGCCGCCTTGGCACTCTCCTCGCTTCCATCCTATGCCGCCCAAGCCGTAGAACGGCCGAAGCGGGTCGGCGTGGTGGGCACGGGATGGTACGGGAAGTCGAGTCTGTTCCGCCTCCTTCAGGTCGCTCCCGCGGAGGTCGTGTCGCTATGCGATGTGGACAGCCGGATGCTCCACGATGCCGCCGAGCAGGTCGCCGCACGCCAGGTGTCGAGGAGGCGACCGCACACCTATGCCGACTATCGCGAGATGCTCCGGGAGGAGGAACTGGATATCGTCATGGTCGCCACGCCCGATCACTGGCACGCCCTGCCGACGATCGAGGCGATCGGGGCGGGCGCGGATGTCTATGTGGAGAAGCCCATCAGTCTGGACGTGGTTGAGGGACAGGCCATGCTTTCCGCCGCCCGCAGGCACGGGCGCGTCGTGCAGGTCAACACGCAGCGCCGCAGCACCCCCCACCTCATTTCGGCGCGGGACCGAATCATCCGGGAGGGCCTTCTGGGCAAGGTCGGCTTGGTGGAAATCTACTGCTACTACCACATGCGAACGAGGGACAACCCGCCCGACACCGACCCGCCCGGGCACCTCGACTACGATTTCTGGACCGGACCGGCGCCCATGCGGCCCTACAACCGGCTGGTCCATCCCAGGGGCTGGCGGAATTTCATGGAGTACGGCAACGGCATCGTGGGCGACATGTGCATTCATATGCTGGACATGGTGCGCTGGCTTCTGGATCTGGGGATGCCCCGGACGATTCATTCGGCGGGCGGCATTCTGGTGCAGAGGGACAGCAAGGCCAACACCACGGACACCCAGACCGCCACCTTCGATTTCGGAGAATTGCAGGTGGTGTGGAAGCACCGCACCTACGGCGATCCCCCCGATCCGCAATACCCCTGGGGGGCGACGCTGTACGGCGACAGGGGGACCCTTCGGGCGAGTGTCATGAGTTACGACTTCAATCCCCACGGCGACGGCAATCCGATGCGCGAGGAGGTGCGCTACGAACTCGACGAGTTTCCGGAGGACCGAACCGAACGGGACTTGGAGCGACACGTGGCGCCCGCCCTCCGCGCGCACTGGAAGAACTTCCTCGAATGTGTCGAGAGCCGCGCCGCGCCGGTGGCCGACATCGAGGAGGGGTATATCTCCTCGACGGCCTGTATCCTGGCCAACCTTTCGCAGCGGCTGGAGCGGTCGATCACCTGGGACCACGGCCAGGGTGTGGTCGTGGGCGACGACGAGGCCAACCGCCTGCTGCGCCGCCCTTACCGGGAACCCTGGATTCATCCCGGCGAGAGCGTCCTGTGATCGAGCGGTAACCGGTCCGGGCGGTAGGCAACCGGCAGCGGGCGGCAGGCAGGGTGAGCAGATGCCGGGTGGCAGGAAGCATGCGGCAGGCGGCTGCCGCTCGCTCCTCGCTCCCGCCAACATTCACCTTTCCCCGTCAATCATCTACACTGGACCCAACCATGCGGGCGGGGTCGAGCGGGCGGGAAAGGGCCATACGCGCGCCGCGGGGCGCCGGGCTGAGTTGTCGGGGTTGGCATCAGGAGGCGGCCCTGCGCATGTTGATGAACAACCTCGATCCCGAGGTGGCGGAGAAGCCCTCGGAGTTGATCGTCTACGGGGGCGCCGGCAAGGCCGCGCGTAACTGGGACTGTTACGACGCCATCGTTGAGACCCTGACGCGGCTCGAGGACGATGAAACCCTCATCGTGCAGAGTGGGAAGCCTGTCGGTGTTTTCCGCACGCACCCCGAGGCGCCCCGCGTACTCATCGCCAACGCCCATCTTGTGCCCCGATGGGCGACCTTCGAGGAGTTCCGGCGCCTGGAGGCGCTCGGGCTCACCATGTACGGACAGATGACCGCCGGGTCCTGGATCTACATCGGAACCCAAGGTATTCTCCAGGGCACCTACGAGACCTTCGCCGAGTGCGCGCGCCAGTCCTTCGGAGGTACCCTCGAAGGACGGCTCGTGGTTTCTGCGGGACTTGGGGGCATGGGGGGCGCGCAGCCGTTGGCGGTCACCCTCAACGGCGGGGTGTTTCTCGGCGTCGAGGTGGACGAGGCGCGAATTCGGCGGCGCGTCGAGACGGGGTACTGCGACCGGCTGGTCGCCGATCTCGACCGGGCCGTCGAGGAGGCTCTGGCCGCCCGGGAGAGGCGGGAGGCCCTGTCCATCGGATTGACGGGCAACATCGCGGAGGTGTTGCCCGAACTGGTCCGGCGCGAGGTCGTCCCCGATGTCCTGACCGACCAGACGTCGGCCCACGACTTGCGCGTGGGATACATCCCCGCCGGCTTCGGCCTCGATGAGGCGGCCCGGCTGCGGGAAGGCGACTACGCGGCCTACGAGGAGGCCGTCCTCGGCTCGATGGTCCGTCATGTCGAGGCGATGCTGGAGCTGCAACGACGGGGAGCCGTGACCTTCGACTACGGAAACAACCTGCGGGGACAGGTGGCCGACCGCCGGGGGCTCACCCGGGCGTTCGACATCCCCGGCTTCGTGCCCCGGTTTATCAGGCCGCTCTTCTGCCGCGGATCGGGACCGTTCCGGTGGGTGGCCCTTTCGGGGGATCCCGGGGACATCCGGACCACCGACGACGCCGTCCTGGAGACATTCCCCGATAAGGAGGGATTGGCGCGCTGGATCCGACAGGCGGGAGAACGGGTCCGCTTCCAGGGGCTTCCCGCCCGGATCTGCTGGCTCGCCTGCGGGGAGCGGGCGGAGATGGGGCTCAAGTTCAACTGGCTGGTCCGCAAGGGCAGGGTGCGGGCGCCGCTCGTCATCGGCCGCGATCATCTCGATACCGGGTCGGTCGCCTCGCCGAACCGCGAGACCGAGGGTATGAGGGACGGCTCGGACGCCATCGCCGACTGGCCGCTCTTGAACGCGCTGCTGAACACCGCCTGCGGGGCGAGCTGGGTCTCGATTCACCACGGAGGGGGGGTCGGCATCGGCTATTCGATTCATTCCGGGATGGTGTGCGTGGCGGACGGGACCGAGTCGGGTGACCGGCGTCTCGATCGCGTGTTGACGGCCGACCCGGGAAGCGGGGTGATGCGCCACGCCGACGCCGGCTACGAGGAGGCTCTGGAGACCGCCCGACTTCGGGGAATCGACCTGCCCATGGTGAGGCGATGATCCGAGTCCGAATTCCCTCTCTTTCCGAAGACCTGGCCCGGAGTCTTGCCGAGCTCCGCCGAGACGCGTCCCGGGTGGATGACAGTCGAAGGATTGTGGAGCGCGCTCTGGGCGACGGCCGGTCCTATTACGGCATCAACACCGGATTCGGCGCCCTGGCGCAGAAGCGGATCGCCGAAGAGCAGATCCGGGAGCTTCAGCGGAACCTTCTCCTCTCCCATGCCGTCGGCGTGGGGGACCTGGTTCCGAAGGAGATCAGCCGGTTGATGCTCGATCTCAAGATCCACTCGCTGGGCCTAGGCTACTCGGGCATTTCGCGGGAGACTTTCGAGCGACTCCTCGATTTCTCAGAGCGGGGTTTGGTGCCCGCCGTCCCCAGCCGTGGCAGTGTCGGGGCGTCCGGCGATTTGGCGCCGTTGGCCCATCTGGCGCTTCCCCTGATCGGCCTGGGCGAATTCTGGGACGGGGAGGGCGGTGGAGTCGTCCCGGCCGCTTCCGTCCTGGAGGCGGAGGGCCTCCAGCCGATCGAGCTGCGTGCCAAAGACGGGCTCTCGCTGATCAACGGAACGCAGATGATGTCCGCTTACGGCGCTTGGGTCCTGGAGAAGAGTACGCGCCTGGTTAGGCTGGCCGACATCGTCGCCGCCATGAGCCTGGAGGCCCTTCAGGGGTCGGTCAAGCCCTTCGACGAACGGGTCCAGCGGCTGCGGCCCCATCCCGGACAGGAGAGGGTCGCTCGCAACGTCCGCCGCCTGCTGGCAGACAGCGAGATCCTGGAGTCGCACCGCCACTGCGGCAAGATCCAGGATCCCTACTGCCTACGCTGCGTCCCCCAGGTCCAGGGCGCTTGCCGGGACGCGCTCGAGTATGCCTCGAGCGTGGTCGAGACCGAGATCAACTCGGTGACCGACAATCCCCTGGTATTTCCGGAGGGTGACATTCTGAGCGGCGGCAACTTTCACGGCGAACCGGTCGGCCTGGTTCTGGACTTCGCCGCGCCGGCGCTGGCCGAGCTGGCGGGCATCTCCGAGCGGCGGACCTACTTGCTTCTGGGCGGGCACGACGGCCTGCCGGAACTGCTGATGCGCGAGACGGGCGTCAATTCCGGCTTCATGATCCCCCAATACACGGCGGCGGCCCTCGTATCCGAAAACAAGGTCCTGTGCCACCCGGCCTCGGTCGACTCCATTCCCACCAGCCTGGGGCAGGAGGATCACGTCAGTATGGGGAGCATCTCCGCGCTGAAGTTGCAGCAGGTTTTCGGGAATGTGGAGATGGTCCTGGCCATCGAGTTGTTCACGGCCGCCCAGGCTCTGGACTACCGGAAGCCGTTGCGGCCGGGAAGGGGAGTGGAGCGGGCCCACGATTTCGTGCGGAGGGCGATTCCGCACCGGGAGCACGACGACTACTACAAGGAGGACTTGAACCGCGCCTGGGAGCTGATCCGCTTTCCCGCCTTGCTGGAGGAGGTGGAGGAAATCTCGGGGAGGTTGGACTGATGCACCTGATGACCGGCATCGGTCTGCTGGTCACCTGCCGGGACACAGGTCGCCCCGGGGAGCTGGAGACCATTCCCAATGCTGCTCTGGCCTGGAAGGGAGGGCGGATCACCTGGTTCGGTCCGGAGGCGGCCCTGCCCCATGCGCTTGCCGAGACCGGCGAGCCCGTGGACGCGGGCGGGGCGATGGTGATTCCCGGGCTGGTCGACTGTCACACCCACCTGGCTTTCGCCGGCTGGCGGGCCGACGAGTTCGCGGCGCGTTTGTCGGGCCGGTCGTACCTCGAGATCGCTCGGGCCGGCGGAGGAATCCGCAGAACGGTGGCCGAGACGCGGAGCGCCTCCCGAGAGGAGTTGAAAGACCGCTGCCGGAGCTTCCTGGCGGAGATGGCCCGCCTCGGGGTCACCACCGTCGAATGCAAGAGCGGCTACGGCCTCGACGTGGAGAACGAGATCAAGCTGCTCGAGGCGTTCCGCGACCTGAACGACGAGGGTCCGGTGCGATTGGTGCCCACTCTGCTTGCCGCCCATGTACTCCCTCCGGAATACGCGGACGACCGTGAAGGCTACGTGCGACTCGTCTGCGATGAGATCATCCCTCGCGCCGCCGAGGGGGGCTTGGCGGTGTTCTGCGACGTCTTCATCGAGGAGGGCGCCTTCACGCTCGCCGAGGCGCGGCGGATTCTGGAGCGGGGTCTGGAGTTCGGGCTCGGGCCCAAGCTTCACATCGACCAGTTCGGCGATCTCGGCGGTGCCGAACTCGCGGCCGAGTTGGGTGCGGTCTCCGCCGACCATCTGGATGTGACGTCCGACCGGGGTCTGGATGCACTGGCCGCCGCCGGCGTCGTGGGAGTAATCCTTCCCCTGGCCACACTCTACGCGGGAGAGGGGCAGCCTCGGGCGCGGCGGATTTTGGAGGCGGGAGTCCCGACGGCCGTCGCCACCGACTTCAACCCCGGCTCGGCGCCCAGTTTTCACCTTCCCCTGGCGATGTTGCTGGCCTGTCTGCGGGGAGGATTGACCCCTGCGGAGGTCTTGCTCGGGGCGACGCGGATCGCTGCCCGGGCGGTGAGACTGGAGGGGGAGGCGGGCTCGCTCGAGGTGGGAAAGTGGGCCGATTTCGCGCTGATCGACGCCCCCGATCCGACCCACTGGCTCTACCACTTCCGGGGAAACGCCTGTCGGGAGGTGTACGTCGGGGGGAGGCCGGTGTGATTCGGGATGGGGGCTGGGTTCTGGGGACTGGGGGCGGGGGTGTTCAGACCCCAGACCCCAATCCCCAGTCCCATCGAGAGATGGCGATGCCCAGAAAAAGTGACCCGTCCCCGCCCGAGACGGCGGCGGACGATCCCCGCATCGGCCGTTTGATCGGCGCGGGTCTGGTGGAGGACGCCGAACCGCGGGTCGTTCTCGTGGGCTTTCCCTGCGACGAGGGAGTTCTCCGCAACGGAGGGCGGATCGGAGCCCGGAAGGCGCCTGTCGAGATCCGGAAACACTTCCATCGCCTGATTCCCGACCCGGAGAACGCCGCCGAATTTCGCCGGCTGCTGGCGCGGACGGCCGATCTTGGGGACGTGGAGGTCACGGGCGACCTGGAGCGGGACCAGTGCGGCCTCGCCGAGGTGATCGCCCCTTATCTGGCCCGCGGGACCGTGGTCGTCGTCGTCGGAGGAGGGCACGAGACCTCTTTCGGCCACTTCCTGGGATATGTCGAGGCGGGCCGGCCGATGGAGATCCTCAACTGGGACGCCCACCCGGACGTTCGCGAGTTGAAGGAGGGACGGGGTCATTCCGGGTCGCCTTTTCGCCAGGCCCTGCTCCATGAGGGCGGCCTCTGCCGCCGCTACCGGGTAGCGGGGCTGCAGCGCCACAGCGCCGCCGAGGCGCACGTCCGGTTCGTCGTTTCGAGGGGGGCCGTTTACTTCGCCGACGAGGTCGATCACGGACTGTTGGGCCGGCTCTACGGCGAGATCGAGGAGGACGCCCTGGTCTCCTTCGACATGGACGCGGTGGACCAGGCCTTCGCTCCTGGCGTCAGCGCTCCCGCCGCCTGTGGGCTGTCCCCGGCATTGTGGCTCGAGGCGGCCTACAGGGCCGGGCTGTGCCCGAAGGTCCGATCCGTCGACCTGGTCGAGGTGAACCCGACACACGACCCGGACGGCCGGACGGCGCGCCTGGGCGCGGTGACGCTCTGGCACGTCTT
>CAYRCA010000088.1:0-10589 GCA_964422565.1 uncultured Acidobacteriota bacterium
AAGCGTCGACGCGGCGGGGAGGAGTCTCATCCCAGAGGATTCCGGAAAGGTAGCCGGAGGTGGGGACGCTCGGCGGGTCCCTCCGGCGGAGTCAGCCCTCGGCCGTCTGACACATGCCGCGCTGAGCGGCGCCGCAGGGGCAGGGGCCCGGCTCCAAAGCCCCGTCGCGGGGGGAGCCGGACCCCACGGCAAAGCTCGACAGAAGTTTCTCGACCTCTGTTCCGCCGCAGCCGGGACAGCAAATCTCGGCCTCGCCGCGAAAGACGATTTTCTCGAACCGGGTCGAGCAGGCGGGACATCGAAACTCGAAAATCGGCATGGCCCGATTATAGCGGAATCCGCCGCTCGGCCAAGGAACGGGAAGAAATTCCGCGGGTGTCGTGGCACCGGGACGAGACGCCGCCAGCCCGACTGCGCCTGCCAAAGGAGCGTGCTAGACTCATCCCGATGGCAGTGCTTTGCGCGTCGCTTATGCTGTGGTTTGGGGCCGTCTCCGAGGTGGAAGGACGACTCCTTCACCTTTACGGAAGCGGGTTTTCCTTCCAGATCATCGAACCCGACGGATGGACGCTGGACTCGAGGGCCGCTCCCCAGATCGCCAACTTCATCTTTCATCCCCGCGGGGTGGATTGGCGCCGGGCCGAGACCTTGATCATCACTCGCTTCGTCTCCCGGCGCTCGAGCGAATCGGTGGAGGACTTCATCTCCCGCAGCCGACAGGAGTTCCTGGAGTCCTGCCCCTTCGCCGACGACGAGAAGCAGCTTCACCTGGACTCGGTGGAACCGTTTACCCTTCAGGTCTATCATTGTCCGGGGGTCCGGAAGGAGGTGGTGGCGTCCGCCCCCTTTGCCGGTTACTTCGTGGTCTTTGCCCTGAGCGCCCGGGAGGACAAGGGGATCGAATCGGCTCTGCCGGTATTGCGGCGGATACTTCAGTCATTTCGATGGTTCGATTCTCCACGATTGCCTCGCGAACCGCCTCCGGACCGCCCCGACGAAGATCGCTCGAGTTGAGGGAGGCGAGGCTGGCGGGCGACCTCCGGCACTGGGGCCGGATCCAGGTACGTTATGAGAATTCTGATCTTGGGTGGCGGCGCCGTGGGCAGACTCGTCGCCCAGCGTCTCATTCGCGAGAAGAGCGAGGTGACGATCGTCGAGGCCGTCGAAGACCGGTGCGTCGAGTTGGAGGAGGATCTCGATGCGCGGATCGTCCCGGGTGATGCCGCCAGCATCAAGGTGCTGGAGCGGGCCGGCTTGATCTCCGCGGATATGCTGATCGCCGTGACCTCCAGCGATGAGACCAATATCCTCGGCTGCCTGATCGCCCAGGCTTTCTCGAATGTTCGGATCAAGGTGGCGCGGCTGCGCACTCACGAAGTCGACCGGTGGCGCTCCATCTGTGCGAGCAAACTGCTCGGCGTCGATCTGGTGATTCATCCCGACAGCGAAACCGTCCAGCGAATCCTCGATGTTGTGGGACTGCCCGGCGTGTCCGATATCGTCCACTTCGCCGAAGGGAGTGTGAAGCTCTTCGGGATGACGATCGAACCCGACGGCTGGCTTGCGGGCAAGCGGATTTCGGAAGTGCACTCCGGCAACTCCGCCGTGAGTTTCCTGGTGGCCATGATCTTTCGGCAGCATCGCGTGATCATCCCCCGTGGGGACGATCAACTCTGCCCGGGCGACCATATCTACGTGGTAGTTCCCGAGCCCGGACTCGACGAGGCTCTCGAGTTCGTGGGCCTGCGACGCCTGCAGCGCGTTCAACGCGTCTTCGTCCTGGGAGGAAAACAACTGGGAATCGAGGCCGCCCTTCAGCTGGAGACGATGGGGGTCCAGGTCAAACTGTTCGATCGGGATCTGGACCGGTGTCAGAAAATCTCCACAGTTGTAAAGAACACGGTCGTGGTCCATGGCGACGGGACCGATCAAAGGCTTCTGGCCGAGGAGAACATTCGGGGCACCGATGCGTACCTCGCTCTGACGGGCGACGACGAGGTCAACATCATCGCCAGCCTGCTGGCCAAGAGAATGGGTGCCAACAAGGCGGTGGCGCTGGTGAATCGAATCGATCTACTGCCCCTGGCCCAGTTGCTGGGAGTCAACTCCACGTTCAGCACTCGCTTGGTGGTGGTCGACCGGATTTTGCAGTACGTGCGCAAGGGGCGTGTGGTGTCGGTCCGAACCTTCCGGGAGGACGAGGCCGAAGCGATCGAACTGGTCGCCACGCCGGGTTCCAAGTACGTGGGCAAAGCGCTGAACGAGGTGGCGTTTCCGCGCGGGGCCTTGGTGGGCGCCATCGTTCGTCCCTCCGGCGAGGTCGAGGTGCCCAGAGGCGACTCCGTCATCCACCTGGACGACAGGGTGATCTTCTTCTGTCTCGAGAGCGTGATTCCCAAGCTGGAAAAAGCTTTCATCTACTGAGCGCGCAAAGCGTCGAACGGCCATGAAATCTCGCGCAGAGGAATGCCGTCGAACTCAGCCGACTTGGGGCGGGGTGGAACGGTGATCTACTGGGCCTCCATTCTGCAACTGCTGGGGTACTTTGTCCTCGGCGTGACTGCCTGTCTCGTGCCTTCGGTAATGCTGGGGCTGGTTGAGGGCGACGCGGGTACCTGGCCGTTGGCGGTGACCCTGCTGATTGGCGCGGCCACGGGAGGAGGCCTCAGTTTCATGCTCCGGCCGGAGCCCCATGAAGTCACCCGGCGAGAGGGTATCCTGCTGGTCGTCCTAGCGTGGCTCGGCGCGGTCCTGCTGGGGGCTCTCCCTTTCTGTCTTTCGGGTGCCGTGCCTGGATTTGCCGATGCTTTCTTCGAATCGATCTCGGGATTCACGACCACTGGGGCGACCATCCTCGTCGACATCGAAGGGACGGCTCGGAGTCTCCTGTTGTGGAGGGCCATGACGCAATGGCTCGGCGGGATGGGGATTATCGTCCTTGGCATCGCGGTTCTGCCCTTGCTCGGCACCGGCGGCATGGAACTCTACCGCGCGGAGTTCTCGGGCGCCCGCTCGGAGAAGCTAAAGCCCCGGATCGCCGAGGCCGCGATGGCTCTGTGGAAGATTTATGTGGCCTTCAGCCTCGCGGAATACGTGGCCCTACGACTCGCCGGCATGTCCCGGTTCGATTCCATCTGCCACACCTTCACGACCGTCTCCACCGGCGGCTTTTCGCCCCGGGCGCTGAGCGTCGAGTCCTACCAGAGTCCCCTTATTGAATACATTGTTGTGATCTTCATGCTCCTGGGCGGAGTCAACTTCACGCAGCACTACCGTCTGTTCGTGGAGAGGCGGCCCCGTTCGTTTCTTGTCGATTCGGAAATCCGGGCCTATCTGATGATCACCGTTTTCGCGGCGGCCATCCTCTCGGTCGCGTTACTCCTGAGCTCGTCGCGCTCCGCCGAGGAGGCTTTTCGTCTGGCCCTGTTTCAGGTGGTTTCGATCATGACCACCACCGGCTTTTCGTCGGCCGATTTCGAAAAGTGGGTTCCGGTGGCCACCTTCGTCCTGCTGATGCTGATGTTCGTCGGGGGATGCACCGGGTCGACCGCCGGCGGTATGAAGACGGCCCGCGTCGTCATGCTCTGGAAGGTTGTGGGACGAGAGTTCCGCAGGATGGTGGAACGGCGCGGGGTGTTCGCCATCCGGATGCAGGGCCGAGCGGTACCGGAGAACACCATCGCCACGGTGCTGAACCTCGTGTACCTGGCGCTCCTGATCAACGTCGGCGCCGGTCTCGTTCTGACGGCCCTGGGGCTCGATCTGGTCACCGCCTTTTCGGCGGTGGCGGCGACAATGTTCAACATCGGACCCGGTCTCGGCGCCGTGGGGCCCGCGGAGAATTATGCCCACCTGCCGACGTTGGCCAAATGGCTCCTCAGCTTCTGTATGCTGGCGGGGAGACTGGAGTACTACACGGTCCTGGTCATCCTGACTCCGATGTTCTGGCGGAAATAGGGTCTGCGGGACGGCCGTCGGGGGCGGGCGCGCGCGGTTTTTGACAGCCGCGCGACCAAACCGCTATAATTTCCCTTTTCTCACAGTGGCGCGGTTCCGTGCGGTCGATTTCGTCGGTCGACTGAGCGAGGAAGTTTCATGTACGCAGTCATCAGCAGTGGCGGGAAGCAGTATCGCCTGACCGAAGGCGATCTGGTCGACGTGGAGCGAATCGGAGGCCATGTGGGCGACCCGGTGGTCTTCGACCAGGTCCTGTTCCTCGGCGACGGCGATTCGGGCAGGGTGGGCGACCCGGTGGTCGACGGCGCCCGGGTTCTGGGAACCATCGTGACCCAGGGCAAGGGCGACAAGATCATCGTCTTCAAGTTCAAGCGGCGCAAGATGTACCGCCGGAAGAACGGGCATCGGCAGGAACTGACCCGCGTGCGCATCGAGTCGATCCAGCCCGAGGGAAAGCCGGTGGAGGTTGCGACCGAGAAGGCGCCGCGCCCGGTCGAGGAGGTCGCCTCCGCGGAGGCGAAACCGGCGAAGAAGCCCCGGAAGGCGGCGAAGACGCCGAAAGCGGCGGCCAAGACCGCCAAGTCCCTCCCCGACGAGGTGACGGAGACAACCGCTGCGGCTCCGTCTGCGGAGGTCAAGAAGAAGGCCGCCGGGAAAGCCGCGAAGCACCCGTCGGTGGAAGCGGCGGAGGAATAGCGAGGTGAACGACCATGGCGCATAAGAAGGGACTCGGAAGCTCCAAGAACGGCCGAGACAGCCAATCCAAGCGACTCGGCGTCAAGCGCCACGACGGGCAGCTCGTGACGGCGGGGTCGATTCTCGTTCGGCAGCGGGGAACACCCTTCAAAGCCGGCCTCAATGTGGGAAGAGGCCGGGACGACACCCTCTTCTCCCTGGTCACCGGACAGGTTCGTTTCCAGAAGAGGGGACGGATGGGTAAGTTCGTCAATGTCGTGGCTGTCGCCGACTAAGTCTGCAACTCCATTCGAGCCGTAGGCGACCCGATGCCGATCGCTTACGGCTCTTCTTGCGTCCGGGTCGGCATCGCGGTAAGGCTGTGGGCTTCGATTTCCAATCCTTGATCCATCCCGATGTTCGTTGATCGGGCCAGAATCCACGTCAAAGCCGGCGATGGGGGCAACGGCTGTGTGGCCTTTCGCCGGGAGAAATTCGTGCCTCGAGGGGGTCCGAGCGGGGGAGACGGGGGCGACGGCGGCAACATCGTCCTGCGATCGAACGAGCACCTGAACACCCTGCTTCCCTTCCGCTACCGTCGTCATTTCCGCGGCGGACGGGGGCGACACGGCTCGGGGAGTAACCGGCGGGGTAGAAATGGCGACGACACGATCATCGAGATCCCGGTTGGAACTCAGCTGCTCGACTCCGAGAACGGCGAACTCCTTCACGACTTCGTTGAAGCCGGCGAGATCCGGGTCATCGCCCGCGGCGGCAAAGGGGGTCGGGGGAACGCGGCCTTCGCCACCTCCACGAATCAGGCCCCCCGGGAGGCCGAACCCGGCTCGCCGGGAGAGGCGCTGACCCTCACACTCGAGTTGAAGGTCCTCGCCGACGTCGGCCTGATCGGCTACCCCAACGCCGGCAAGTCGACCCTGATCTCCGTTCTGTCGGCGGCCCGGCCGAAAATCGCCGACTACCCGTTCACCACCCTGAGCCCGCAGCTCGGGGTCGTGGCTTACGATGATTTCCGAACCTTGGTTGTGGCTGACATCCCGGGACTGATCGAAGGCGCGCACGAAGGGTCTGGTCTGGGCGACCGATTCCTTCGGCACGTCGAACGGTGCCGGGGACTGGTCCATCTGGTCGACGTGAGCGATCTGGGGGAATCGGATCCGGTCGGGGCTCTTCAGGCCGTCAATAGGGAACTGCATCTCTACAGCGCCGAGTTGACGGGGAAGCCGCAGATCGTGGTGGCCTCGAAAATGGACGCCGCCGTCGCGTCAAAGGTGGAGCGACTCGAGTCGTTCTGCCGGCGGGAGAATCTGGCCAGCCTGCGTCTCTCGTCGGTCACGGGCGAGGGAGTTGAGGAACTGAAGAAGGCGCTGTGGGGTCTCTACGAGGTGAGGGCCACTTGAAAGTGGGCGTTTTCGGCGGAACCTTCGATCCCTTCCACGAGGGCCACCTCTTCGTCGCCCGAGAGGTCGGACGGGTCCTGGGACTGGACCAGGTTCTCCTCATGGTGTCGAGGCACCCCCCCCACAAGGGCGGGAAGGCGATCGTGACGGAGGCCTATCACCGCTATGCCATGGCGGTCCTGGGCACTCTGCGGGAGAGCCGGATTCTTGTCTCGGGACTGGAACTGGAGCGCGAAGGACCCTCGTATACCGTCGACACGATGCGGGCGTTGCGGCGACGCCTCGGCTGCGACCTCTGCTTCATCGCGGGAAGCGACTCACTCAGGGAGATCCATCTCTGGCGGCAATGTGGTAAGCTCTTTGAGGAAAATTGCCTGGTCTTCGTCATCCGGCCGGGCACAGACGTCCAGTTGAATTGCTTTACGATTGCAGCGGAAATCGGGAAACCCATCCGGTTCGTCAATGCGGGCGACGGGGTCACTCTGGCGCCCGGCGCGGCATATCTGCTGGAATTGGGCCCCCCCCCCATCAGCTCAAGCGACATCCGGTCCCTGCTGGCGGGCGGGCGGGAGCTACCCCCCGAGTTTCTCAACCCTGAAGTCTATGGTTACATCCGGAAGTACGCGCTCTATGGAGAGAAGGAGAATCCTTAAGAAGATCTGTGAGGCCATCGAAGAAAAGAAAGGGGACGAGGTCCTGATCCTCGACATCTCCGAAATTTCCTCCTTCACCGACTTCTTCATTCTCTGCCAGGGTTACAACCAGCGACAGAATCAGGCCATTTGTGACGGCATCAAGGAGAAGCTCAAGAGTGAGGACCGTCTGGTTCCAAGTCACGTCGAGGGCTACGACGAGGCTGAGTGGATCCTGATGGACTACCTCGACTGCATCGTCCACATCCTCTCGCCCGAGGCCCGAAAATTCTATCAGCTCGAGCGCCTCTGGAACGACGGCATGAGGGTTGAACCGAAGGTCCTGACCGCTTGATCCAGCGGTGCGCCCCCGACAACACCGCCAATCGGCGGTCGATTCATGGTCCGGACAGGATGTTGTCGTGCGGCTGAAATTCCTGTGGGTCGGCGAGACCAAGGACGCCTCCTTCGCCCGCGCCGAGGAAAAGTACCTGCGGCGGATCCGTCGATTCGTGCCTTGCAGTCTCTCGACCGTCGCCGAGGTTCGGAAGGTCGACCCACGAGCCCGCGCGGCTTCACGAAAGCGGGAAGCGGAGTTGCTGAGAAACAAAGTGGGTCGGGAAGGCCTGCTCGTGGTGCTGGATGAGGGGGGACGACAGCTTAGTAGTGTAGAGTTGGCGGAATTCCTCAGGGACTGGATGAATCGCTCCGTCCCGGAGGTAACTTTTTTGATCGGAGGTTATCTAGGAATTCCAGAAGGACTTGGGGCACGGGCCCGGTTGAAGCTGGCTTTGGGCCGAATGACCCTGCCTCACGAGTTGGCCCGAGTCGTTCTGCTGGAGCAGGTGTACCGGGCGTTGACGATTGTCAGGGGGTTGCCTTACCACAAATAAGGAGGACGGATGGATCGGAAGGACTTTGAGCACTACAGGCGGATGCTGCTGGCGGCGAGAGCCGAGGTGCTGGAACGGGTGCGGAAGACCGAGTCCTACGGTCGAGAGGTCAATGGGGACGGAGAGGCGATGGACCTCCTGGACCAGGCATCGAGCGCTTACACCAAGGAATTCCTGTTCAGTCTCAGTCACGCCGACCGTAAGCTTCTCCAGATGATCGACGGGGCGCTCCGGCGCATCGACGACGGAACCTACGGGGTTTGTCTCCACACGGGAGAACCGATCGAGCCCAAGCGGCTCGAGGCGATACCCTGGGCCCGGCTGAGCGTGAAGGCGCAGGAGCTCGAGGAGCAGGGGAGGTTGTAGGCGGCCGCCCGGCGCCGCGGTCGAATACGCTTGAATCCGGTTCGGTAGCTCAACCCGAAGTCGAAGGGACACAGCGGCTTGTAATCCTCGTCGCCCAGCGGACTGCGGTCCGGTGCCGGTTCTCCGAACCCGGCTTCGCCGGGCGGCTCGCCCGAATGACCACTCGGTCCCCCTATACGAAACGGCTCACCCGGGCCACGGTCAGGACGCCGATTCTCCGCACCTCCGCCGACTTTCTCAGGGTTGCCCCCAACTCCTGGACTGTCGTTCCCGTGGTCATGATGTCGTCGACGATCAGCACGTTGCGCCGTCGAAAGGACTCGGGCTCCCTTACCTGGAAGGCCCCGGCGAGGTTGTGGCGACGAGCCTTCAAGTCCAGGCCGAATTGCGGTTCCGTCCGCTTGACCCGGATCACCTTCCCGCCCAGTGGAATCCCCAGACGCCGGGACAGGCGCTCCGCAAGCAACCGCGTCTGATCGAATCCCCGCTCCCGCTCCCTTCGCACGTGCAGCGGCACCGGCGTGACGAGATCGAACGACTCCGTCTGGAAGTACCGGGCGAAGGCCTCCGCAAGCCGTTCCGCGAGAGGCGCGGCCAGCCGAGGATGGCCCTGAAACTTGTACTGGCGCAACAGTTCGCGGAGGTTTCCCTGGTACAATCCCCACGCTCTCGCCCGATCGAAGCAGGGGGGGCGCCGGCGGCACCGAAGACAAGGATACCCCGTGTCGAGCAGATTTCCGGGCACCGGCACCCCACAACAATCGCACAGGGGCGGCCGGAGCGGCTTGAGTGAAGGAAGGCAATGGCGGCATAGAGGGCTCCAGTCGGGATTGGCGGTCCACCGGCCGCACAGACGGCATTCCTGGGGGAAGAGGAAGCCCTGCAATCCAGTGCCGACAATTTCCCGAACCCGGACCCATACCGAGGCGTTCACACTATATAAAGAACGTCCCGGCGCGGGAATTCGCGAGGGAGGCCTCAATTCCAGCCCCCGGCCGCGTCCACTTGAAGCGACCGGGTTCGATCGATAAGCTCGCCCCATGACCTTTGACGAATTCAAGGCATCGCTCGAGGGTGCGGAGCCGCCCGCCCAACTGACGGAATTGCTGCGGGCTCTCTGGTACGACCGGAAAGAAAACTGGGAGGAGGCCCACCACCTGGCGCAGGCCGTTCCCACCGCGGACGGGGCCTGGGTCCACGCCTATCTCCACCGCAGGGAGGGGGATCCCGGCAACGCGCGCTATTGGTACAGGCGTGCCGGCCGCCCCGAGTCCGCAGCCTCCCTCGAGGAGGAGTGGGCCGAGATCGTTTCACACCTTCTCGGTCGTCTCCAGTAGCAGGAAGACGTATCCGAAGTTCTCCATCGTGTTCGTGATGGCCGCCTGGCGGATTTCGGGGTCGGCGACGGCGTCTTCGCGAATCAATTCCAGGAAAAGCTGATCCCCGGGCCTGAATTCGGTCCCGAAGCGCTCGTTGAGGATCATCGGGCGGCGATGCCGTAGGATCCCGGGCCGCCGAAAAACCCAGTTCCGTCGCGGTCGACTTTTGTGTATAGTGGCTGGCACATTTGCCGGGAAGGATCGGAACCTCCTCCGGCACTCCCGTTTTCGCAACCTCGTCGCCGGACTGGGAAGGAGTCTCGAATGTTTGAGCTGACCAAGTCGACCTTAAGCTACTCCTGGGCGATGTCGCTACTGGGTCTTCAAGAGACCTACCGACTTTTCTCAAGCGGGCAGATACCCTCCCCGCCCCGGGAAGGGGGGCTCACTTCCGCGGGGTTGTCTCCGGAGGACCAGCTTCGGGACCTCTTCAAAGCCGCCTACGAGGCCGGCGATCACGTCCAGCGCGAGCTCATCGACGGCATGACCCGCTACATGTCGTTGACTGCCTTGTACAACCCCGGCACCGCCCTGCAGCTGGGGACGGAGTTCCTTTGGGACATGGCCGATTCCTTCCGGTTCTTCTGGCCCGACCCGAAGACCTTCACGGCCTGGCGGGAGATCTTCAACAAGTACGATGTCTATCAGCTGGTTCGCAGCGTGGAAAAGAAGCTCAAACTCCCCCGGGAGGGTGAGTTCGAGCTCGGGGAGTACGTGGAGAAGGCGTACGCGCTGGGCCCCTATGCCGCCCTTTGGGCGGTCGAGGGCCTGGGCCACGACTACGCCGACTCGGTTCGCGAGCGGGGAGGAGAGCTCAAGGACCTCCTGCGGGGGAAGCGCCTCAAAGGTCTTCCCGAGAAGAGTCTTCTGATGCTGCACGCGGGCATCGGCCTCTCCTTCGCCCAGCGGCTGTTCGAACCGATCAAACCCAAGTCCTCGGAGCTGGAGGTTCGGGCGGCGATCGATGAGTTCGATCGACTCTGTCGGGAGAACTCCGCCGAAGGCTATCCGGGCGCCGCGATGGAATCGCTGGGGCTGGTCACGCGCACTTTCCACTCGGAACTGATGCCGGTCGTGGACCGCCATCTCGAGGAGAAGGACTCCGCTCTGCTGGGCTACTTCTGGCATGGGGCGGGTCGGGCGATCTACTTCCTGCTGGTGACGCTGGCGATCTCACCGATACGCGACATCACGGGGTGGGCGCCGATCGTGCTGATACGGCGGCGCATCGGGCTGGCGGCGTTCTTCTGCGCGGCACTGCACATGATC
>CAYRCA010000088.1:10599-11608 GCA_964422565.1 uncultured Acidobacteriota bacterium
GCGATCTACTTCCTGCTGGTGAATTTCCTGCCCTATCGCGATCCGCTCTGGCGGGCGGTCGAGATGGGGCGCGCCGAGGCGCCCCACGAGACGGGACGGTTGAACGCCCTGGCGGGAACGGCCTGGGCCCTGACCCTGGTGAACATGCGTCAGCCCCAGGTAATGGCCGCCTTCCTCGAGGACCACGGCGACGACCTGTTGGAATCGAGGGACGCCTTCATCAATGGGGTCGCGTCCTCGGCGATCATGCGTTACGACACCTCGCCCGACGATCCCCACCTGGGCACCTTTCGGGACTACGAGCCGAAGAACACCAACCGGCGGGCGTCGGACCTGTGGGAGAAGCTGGTGAGGAGTCCCGTCGAGACGGCCCTGCAGGATCAGTATCCGGTCCTGAGGCAGAAGAAGCGACTGGACGAAGTGTTCCGGTACCAACCGCTCGACACATTGGTGGCCTCGCTTAAGACCCCCGCCCCGAAGGCGAAATGACCGACAGGTGAAGGCCTCCCGAGTTCGGCCAGGGGGGTCGCCCCCTTTGGGTGGACAACCACTGGCCGCGCCGTGTAATCCGTGGCCGAGAATTTCCTCGAAAGCCGCCTCCGTCTCGGCGGGCTCAGATCGATATGTGAACGACTTCGGTCTATTTTAATACGTTTATGCTTGACATCGATCGTATAGCCCAGTTAGGCTAGCTTCGATGAAGTCGTCGCTGGCGGAAATCAACGGGCGCCGCGATCGCCTGGCCTCGCTCCTGCGGCGGGAAGGGTACCTATCGGTCAGGGAACTGTGCCGGCGATTCGCGGTTTCCGAGGCGACGATCCGACGTGATCTGAGAGCCCTGGAAAAAGAGAACCGTGTCACCCGCACCTATGGGGGAGCGCTTTCGGAGTTCGACGCATTCTTTACCCCCTTCCGCCAACGCCAGTCGAGGAATCGACCCGCCAAGCAGCGCATCGCCCGGGCGGCCGGCCAGCTGATCCGGGAGGAGCAAACCCTGTTCCTGGACGCC
>CAYRCA010000089.1:0-11551 GCA_964422565.1 uncultured Acidobacteriota bacterium
AGCCCTTTTTCCACGAAAGTGCCGTCGCCGAGATTCTCGAAGTAGAAGTTGGCGGTGGCGTCGTTGGCCTCGTAGATGTCCAGAAAGCCGCTGTCGTTGAGATCGGCCACCGTGGCGCTCATGGCGCGCCCGCCCTCCCGATAAACTCCGGCCTCCCGGGCGACGTCGGTGAAGGTGCCGTCGCCGTTGTTGCGGTAAAGCGCGTCGGGCTGGGCGTTGTAGCTGAGGGGTCCCGGGTATCCCGCCGCCGCGTAGTACGCGCGGAATCGCCCGTCGTCGTATTCCAGGTAGTTGGCCACGTATACGTCGAGAAGGCCGTCGCTGTTGTAGTCGAACCAGGGCGCCGACAGACTCCAACGGGGGTCGTCGAGGCCCGACTCCTTGGAGACTTCGGCAAAGGTGCCGTCGCCGTTGTTGCGGTAAAGGACATTGGGACCGTAGTTGAGGACGTAAAGATCCACCCAGCCGCTGTTGTTGTAGTCCGCCGCCGAGCAGCCGAATCCGGGGCTCGGGTCGCCCACTCCGGCCGCTTCGGTCTTGTCCGTGAAGGTGCCGTCGCCGTTGTTGCGGTACAGCTTGTTGAAGAGTCGACCGCGCAGCCGGCGGCCGCGATTGTCGTTGACGGAGCGGTCCCAGGCGCCGTTGACGAAGTAGATATCGAGGAAGCCGTCGTTGTCGTAGTCGAAGAAACAGGCGCCCGCTCCGGTCCCCTCGACGATGTTGGTCAGGGAGAAGTCGCCGAAACTGTGCTTGAAGCTGATTCCGGCCTCCCGGGTCACGTCGACGAACACCGGCGGGTCGGTCGCGTCATCGCCGCCCGCGGCCCGGGCGACCGCCGGAAGCAGAAGGAGCGGGATCAGAAAGAACCGCCATATCTTGTTCATCAAACCCTCCATATCAGTGCTCCGCCGCGGCCCGGGCCGCCTTCTCGACGTCGCTTCCCCCGTGGGCTCCGAAATCGATCCATTCCGCCAGGATTCGGGCGTCGACGGGAGACAGCAAGGGTCTTCCGGAGACCGGGATCCCCGGTTGCCCCTCGGGCGCCGGATCCCAGGGGCGGACGGTCACCCGCCCCAGGACGTGCCACATGAGGGGACTGGTTCGCGAGCGGCCCGGGTGAATCCAACGGCCTTGAAAGGATTCCCCGCCGCCCTTGTCGAGCCCCGCCGTCAATTGCCGGTACAGCCCGTCGACATAGGCGTCGTCGGACGCGCCGGACGCCCCCGGGGCGAAAGACACCGCCTGGGCCGGACCGTGACATCCGGCGGCGGCGCAGGTGCGGGCGATCAACGGCGCCACGTCCCGTCGAAAATCGACGAAGCGCCTGCGCTCGGGGGGCAGCGTCAGTCGGACGGGGGGCTTTCTGACGGCGTACACCATGCGGTTCGGAGGCGTTCGCTCCGGGTCCTCGTGACAGCCGATACAACCGCGGCGCTCCTTGTTGCGGACCCAGATCCAGCCGGAAGTCCGCAAAGCCAGCCCGTCGGCGTCCAGCAACTGGACCTGGACGGGAAGGTTGGCGGGGACTTCGAAAAAGAAGGATCCGTCCGACTCCACCGGAACCTCGCCCAGCAAGCGTCGGGGCAGGAAAAAGGACTCCTCGCCGGGATCGGCGCCCTCCCGGGAACGGGAGCGGCGGGGCATCCCCTCGATGACTCGAAGGCGCCGGGCGATCTCGGGCGTGAGCCAACTCCGGTCGGACAAGTCGTTGATGGAGATGTCGAGGCCGAAAAACTGCCCGTGGGGCTCGTCCTCGAGAACCACGCTCGATCGGCCGTCGGGCACCGGGCGGGGCCGCACCACCCGGGCGTGAAGACCGTGGGTTTCGGCGTCGTCGTGGACCCTTTCCAGGGCGCCGGTTTCGAGATCCATCCGGTAGACCCCGTAGGTCCCCGCGCCGGCTTCGTCGATCCGGGAAACAAGAATGGCGCCGTCGGACAGGGGCGAAGGGGAGTGGAAGTGGCCCTGGCCCTCCGCCGTCAACGGTCGGTGGGAAGAGAGCTTATCCCGGATCAGCACCCGGGCGAGGCGGCCTCCCCCGTCGGGGCGCAGCCAATCCGATTCGACGAAGACGCAGACGCCGTCGTCGGTGACCGCAGCCATCCTTTTCACCCGGAGGCCCTGGTCGCCGGTGAAAAAAGCCACGTCGGTTCCGTCGCCGTTGATGGACAAAAGGATCACCCGGCCGTGGGGTCCGTGGTCGAGTCCGGAACGCCGCCAGCTGGAGTAAAGGACCCTGCCGTCCCACAACTGGAAGGGGTCCATATCGCTGGAGGGATTGAAGGTCAGTCGACGGCCCTCCGTCCCGTCCGTGCGGATCGAATAGATGCTGGTGGAGGGAGAGTTTCCCACTTCGTTGATCCCGCCGTGGCGATCGCTGGTGAAGACCACTTGGAACCAGGGTTCGGGGGCGTCCAGCGTGAACAGCGTCGACTGGTAGACGGGCCGTCGGCAGTTGCCCAGATCGCGGGTGATCTGGCGAAGGCCGCTTCCGTCCGCCTGGATCTCGAAGAGGTTCCAGTCGTCCTCGCGGGCGCGCTTGCCGGAGAAGACGATGCGCGTCCCGTCGAAGGATACGTCCGGCTCGCAGGCGCTGTGGAAACCCTCGGCCAAAACGCTCCGGGCGCCGCCCGGCTGCAGGAGCACCAGCCGAGCGCCCTCGCACACGTCCCCC
This sequence comes from uncultured Acidobacteriota bacterium, assembly GCA_964422565.1. GTDB lineage: Bacteria > Acidobacteriota > UBA6911 > RPQK01 > JAPXNP01 > CAYRCA01. The sequence goes on from CAYRCA010000089.1 coordinate 2,675, forward strand.
GAGAAGACGCCGTAAGGGTCCGTCGGGAAATCCTTCAAGGCGCCCCGGGGGATTTCGGAGTAGACGATGGGGTATTTCAAGGTGTCGTCGGGGGCCGACGGGGACCCCGCAAGAGCGCCGGCAAGAAGAGCGGAGGCTAGGCCAAGTCTCATGTTCGAATAACTCCGGCCGCGTCGATCGGTCGGCACGTCGACCCGTGTGGAGATGAGGGAGGGTGCGCCCGCCGCCGGGCGGCGGGGCAAAGGCCAAGTCCCGCGACGCGGATTCCAACCCAGCCGGGAACGGCGCACCCAGTCCCCTCCAATCTGGTCGGGACTTTCCGGAGAAGGGGGCCGGCACAACCCGCAAAGACCGACAAGATTGGAATCCACAAATCTCAGAGACCAGAAGACCACGTGTCAATAAGAAATGTCAAGTAAGCAGGCTCAGTAAACTTTACATCTGAGTGGAATAAGCGGCAAAATGGATTGCCCTTTATGCGGCGGGCCCGACCACTCTCGACCGCGAACTCTGAAACTTTCCCGACTCACTCTCGTAAGCAGGAAGGGGGGAGGAGGAAGCGCCGAGGAGGAAGGGCGCCTGGCGCTGGCCGCGACAACCGGATCGTCAACTTCGGGAACGCCCGGAAGGTCGACGCCGTTCGACTGGTGACCTCGAATCGCGGCAACCCGCCCGGGCCAAACCAAGGTTGCGACACAATCAACAAGGAAATGGATCATGATGAGGAAAAACTTTCCGGTCGCGCTCGCGATCGGTCTGATGTCGACCTGTCTGCTCGCCGCCCAGGAACCTGAGGCGGCCTGGAAAACGCTGCGGGATCAAACGGTCGAGGTTCCTCTCGAATACGCGGAGCGGGCGCGGGGGGAGGGGCCGGTGCTGGAGATCACCCTGAAGGACGCCATCCGCATGGCTTTGACCCACAACCTGGCCATCGCCATCGAGAATTTCAGCGAAGAGATTTTCCGCGAACGGATCGTGCAGACCCGGGGCTTCTACGACCCCCGGGTTCGGTTCCGCGTCGGCTGGAACTCGGTGGAGCGCCCCAGCACCAGCGTCCTGGACGCCGGAGTGGGAATACCCACCAACGTCTCCAAGAACTTGTTCGTCGCGTCGACACTGGAGCAGAACGTACCCACGGGAGGCTCGCTGCAACTCCAGTTCCGCAATAACCGGTCGACCACGAACAGCGCGTTCGCCTTCATCAATCCGCAGTTCAGCAGCGATCTTCAGTTCTCCTTCGTACAACCGCTCCTGCGGGGATTCCGGGAAACGCCGACCGAGCGTCAACTCAAGCTCTACAATCTCGACACGGCGATCAGCGACAGTCAGTTCCAGCAGCGGGTCTCGGAGATCGTCCTGGAGGTCGAGAGGCAGTTCTGGGAGCTGGTGTTCGCCATCGAGAACTACGAGGCCCGCCGTCAGTCCATGGAACTGGCCATCATCCAGTTCGAAAACAACAAGAAGCGGGCCGGTATCGGGGTTCTGGCGCCGATCGAGATCACCTCCTCCCGCGCCGAGGTGTCCAGCCGGGAGCAGGAAATGATCCAGACGGAGGTGCAGATCATCGTGGCGGAGAACGCCTTGAAGAACCTCTTGGCTCCGGACCCGGGGGCGTCTCTCTGGGACGTGACGCTGTTTCCCGTCGACCGTCCCGGCATTTCTCCGCTGGCCGTCTCATTGGACGAGGCCGTCCAATCGGCGCTCGGGCGACGCCCCGAACTGGAGCAGGTTCGTCTTCAGGGCAGCAGGAACGACGTCGACCGCAGTTTTCTGCGAAAGCAGGGAAAACCCCAGCTGAACCTTATCGCGACGGTGGTTTCCCAGGGGGTGGCGGGGCAGGTTTTCCGCGATCATCGCGAGGACACGACGGGCGACGGCATTCCCGACACGACCGTGGGGCGCGAGCCTTTCCTGGACAGTCCATTCTATGGGAATTTCAGCGATACCTGGGGTCAGGCGTTGGGCTTCGACTTCATGACCTATAACCTCGCGGTCGAGGTCGAGATCCCGATTCGCAACCGGACCAATGAGGCGGAACTGGCGGAGTTGGCGCTGTCCGACCGCCGGCTGGTTCATCGCCGGAGACAGGCCGAGCAGGACATCGTGGTCGAAGTCCGCAACGCCTTTCGGTCGATCGAGACCCAGCGTAAGCGCTGGGAGGCCGCGAAGATGGCCCGGGAGCTTACGGCGGAACAGCTGCGCGGGGAGAACCGACGCTTCGAAGCGGGTCTTTCCACCAATTTCGAAGTGCTGCGATATCAGCGGGATCTGGCCGACGCCCGGGTCGGTGAACTCCGGGCGCTCATCGATTACCAACTGGCGGTGTCGGCCCTGCGCAAGGCCACCTACACCATTATCGAGGACAGTGACATCGTGTTGGCGCGTTCCGAGCGGTGACCGGCGCCCGGTAGACTTGAGAAACACCCGGCGAGAGGCCCTGCCGAGCCGGCGTTTTGGCTACCCCGCGTCTATAATCGACGGCGGAAGGAGGTGCCGCTGTGCCGCGTTCGTCTCTCTTAGCGATCTGTCTTGCCGTCGTCCTGTCCAGCTCCGGTTGCCGTCCGGAGGAGGTTCCGCACCTGATCCTCCACGGCGGGCGGATTGTGACGGTCGATCCGGACTTCACCGTGGCCGAGGCGATGGCGGTTCGCGGAGAGCGGATCCTGGCCGTCGGGTCGAGCGGCGAGGTTCTCGCCATGGCCGGTCCGGAAACGACCCGGATCGACCTCGAGGGGAAGATGGTTCTTCCGGGACTGATCGATTCCCACGTGCACGCGCCCAGCGCCTCCATGTATGAGTTCGATCACGAGGTTCCGGACATGGAAACCATCGAGGACGTCCTCGGATATGTCCGGTCGCGCGCCGATGAGCTCGAGGACGGCCAGTGGATTTTCGTTTCCCAGGTCTTCATCACCCGGCTTCGCGAGCAGCGCTATCCGACGCGCGCCGAGTTGGACGCGGCGGCGCCACGCAATCCGGTCGTTTTCCGCACCGGACCCGACGCCTCGCTCAACTCCCTCGCCCTGGAGCTCAGCGGTATCGATCGGAATTTCCAGATTACCGACGGCCAGCCGGGCCGCGTCGAGCGGGATCCGGAGACCGGCGAACCGACCGGCATCCTGCGGTCCTGCGCCCGCTTCATCCGGTACGTCGACCCGGGACGGACGCCGACCACCGAGGACCGACTCCAGCGCCTCCGGGAGCTGCTGGCCGACTACAATTCGGTGGGCATCACCTCGATCGTCGAAGGGAACGCCTCCAACGACCATGTCGAGCTCTACCGGGCGCTTCGCGATCGGGGCGAGCTGACCTGCCGGACCTTTCTGGCCGTCGCTCTGGACGCCCAGATGAGCATGGAGGAGATCGAGGAGCGGATTCATTGGGCCGCCTCCCATCCACTTCACCGATACGACAATCTGCTCTGGCTCCGGGGGGTGAAGTCCTTTCTGGACGGCGGCATGCTCACCGGGTCCGCCTATATGCGCGAACCGTGGGGCGTCAGCGAAGTCTATTCCATCGATGAACCCGACTACCGGGGAATGCTCTATATCGAGCCGGACAAGCTTTACCGGATCATCAGACGGTCTCTGGCCGCGGAACTGCAGTTCACCGCCCACTCGGTGGGCGACGCCGCGGTGGACGCTTTCATCGACGCCGCCGAACGGATCGACACCCAGGATTTTCCGGTTTTCGACAAGAGGCCCGTGATCACCCACGCCAACTTTCAGAGCGCGGAGGCGGTCGAGCGGATGGCCCGGCTGGGCGTGACGGCCAACATGCAGCCCTCATGGCTGTGGCTCGACGCGGCCACGCTCCTCAAACAGTTCGGCTCCGAACGGCTGGCCTATTTCCAGCCCTACCGATCCCTCTTCGAGGCCGGCGCCGTCGTGGGCGGCGGTTCGGACCATATGCAGAAGGTCGGCAGCCTGAGGTCGATCAACCCCTACAACCCCTTTCTCGGCATGTGGATCGCCGTCACCCGCGAGGCCCGCTGGATGGATGAGCCCCTCCATCCAGGCCAGAGCGTCAGTCGCGAGCGGGCCCTCCGCCTCTACACGATCAACAATGCCTACCTGACCTTCGAGGAGGCCGAGAAGGGATCCCTCGAACCGGGAAAGCTGGCGGACTTCATCGTCGTGGACCGGGACCTTCTGACCTGTCCGGAAGACGAGATCAGGGAGGTCCGGGTCATGGAAACCTACCTCGGCGGTCGGCGGGTCTTTCCCTGACTCGCGACTGAGTGTGAAGGTTGAGGGTCGAAGGCCGAGGCATCGCTAACCTCGGGGCGGATGTCGCCAACCTTCAACCTCCTTCCAGCCCCCGGCCCCGCGCACGCGGCACCCGGGAGCGTTATGATGGGTCTACTATGAGACGTCTGGGGATTTTGGGCGCGTGGATGGTTTCCGCCGGTTTTGCCCTGGCGGCGGCGGAGATTCCCTTCCATCAGTCGGGTTTCTCGGCGGGAGGGGCCGGACCGACCGGCTGGAAGATCTGGAGCCAGCGGGAGGAAACCGCCCCGAGGGCCTACGTGGACCACGCCCACAGCCTGGGGGAGCCGGGGTCGCTGGCCGTCGGCGGGGCGAGCAACCTGGCCGCCCACGGTGGTTGGGTGCGGGAGATCGCGGGGGTCCGGCCGGGAAGCTGGTACAGCTTCGGAGCGCATTACCGCCAGGAAGGGGTGCCGGCGGAGAATTGGCAGGTCGTGGCTCGCCTGGACTGGCGGGACGAGTCCGGAAGGCGCGCCGGACAACCGGACTACGCCGGCTGGGCCTCCCGGCGGGAGGGGTGGACCCGTCTTTCGATCGAAACTCAGGCGCCTCCGGAGGCCGCGTCGGTGCGGATCGAGCTCTACTTGTCGAACGCGCCTCTGGGGACGGTCTGGTGGGACGACATCGCCCTGCGGGAAATCCCCGATCCCGGAGCCAGGCTGGTGAAGCTGGCAAGCGTGCACCTGCGCCCACGCGACAGCGGCGGCCCGGCCGAGAATGTCGCGAAATTCGTCGAGACGGTGCGAAACACGGTCGGCCCCGAGACCGATCTGATCCTCCTGCCGGAGGGCATCACGGTGGTGGGCACGGGAAGGGGGTACCTGGAGGTGGCCGAGCCCGTGCCCGGGCCGACGACCCGAAAGCTGGGGGACCTCGCCCGCGAGAAGACCGCCTATATCGTCGCGGGGATCTATGAGCGGGAAGGCGAGGCGGTCTATAACACCGCCGTCCTGATCGGCCGGGACGGCGAGCTGGTGGGCAGGTACCGGAAGGTGTATCTGCCCCGGGAGGAGATCGAGGGGGGCATCACGCCGGGGAGTCATTACCCCGTGTTCGATACCGATTTCGGCCGGATCGGGATCATGATCTGCTACGACGTCTTCTTCCCGGATCCGGCGCGGGCCCTGGCCGCGCGGGGCGCCGAGATCATTCTGATGCCGATTTGGGGCGGCCCGGAACCTCTGGCGGTGGCCCGGGCCCTTGAGAACGGGGTGTTCCTCGCCGCGTCGGGCTACGACCATCCCACGTACGTCATGGATCCCGACGGCCGGCGATTGACGGAAGCGAACGGGCAGGGTGGGGTGGCCAAGGCTACCCTCGACCTGAACCGGCGCTATGTGGATCCCTGGCTGGGTGAGATGCGGACCCGGCGCCTCAGGGAGCTACGCCTGGACATTCCGCTCGATTCGCCGGGCCTGAGGGAATAGGGCCCGGCTGCCGTCCGCGCTCAGTCCGTGTCCCTCCAGGGTCGTCCCGGTTCGCAAACGATGGCGGACAGGTCGACGGGCAAAAGAGAAAGGGACTCCGCCGCTACCGGCCCTAGCGGCGGAGTCTGGAGAGGGTGGCGATCGCTACCCTCGCCAAGGTCAGTGATCGATTCGGGAGGGCACTCGGACTCGAATGATCCGTGTCCCTTGGTCCAACTCCCGGGCGCAACCTCATTACCGGATCCGTTTGACGAACTCTGGAAAGACACTCTGCAATCACCGTGCCGATCGGGGGGAAAGCGCCTCGTCGTCTTGGACAAACGATTCCAACTCAACACCTTAGGAGCATTGATAGGAGACCCTCAAGCGGCGGCGTTCAACTCCCATGTTCTTAAGTGCTACGAAGTCGCAACCGCGGCGCCCCTGTCCGTGAATCCCTTCAAACCGCCGAGAATAAAGGTCTTGTCGAGGTCCGTGGTCGACGGCTGTAAACTCATCAAGAATATGAGTTCACACCGTCGCCGGCGGCGCGGCCGGCGGGCGCCTTCGAGGCCTCAGGCCACCGATCGCAGGATCGCCAGCGCCTCTATCTCGACCAACAGGTTCTCCCGACAGAGGCGGGCCTGGATGCCCACGCTGGCCGGATAGGGGTCTAAGCCAAGCCAGTCGAAGAAGGCGGTACGGACCTGGTTGAACTCCTCGTAATCCCGTTCGATGTCGCGCAGGTAACAGGTGCACTTAACCACATCTCTCCAGCCCGCCTCCTGACCCTCCAACAGGGCGGTGATATTGCGGTAGGTGCGCCAGCACTGCGCCTTGAGGTCGCCCGGATGGACCGTCAGTCCGTGTTCGTCGACGCTCGCCGTGCCGGAGACGAACAGGAGCGTGTAGTCGCCGACGGGTACTCGCAAACCTCGGGAAAACGCGGATCCATAGTCATGGGCCTCGTTGAGTACACTCCCATTGGAGATCACCTGCCGAGGAACGGGTTCCGCCCGCCGCGGGGGCTCGATATGGGCCAGGAACTCCGTTTCGTCCGGGGAAAGAATTCCCAGTGAAACCAACTCCATACGCTCGCCGACGGAGAGACTCCCGATGTCGATCAGATTTCGATACAGTGGTCTGACAGCTTGGCTCATTACTTCCGTTCTCCTTATATTCCTATACAGTCCGGCGCGGAACGCTCGGCGGGGATCAGCGATGAGAGACGCCGGCGGCGCCGACTCCAACTCCACCGCGTCGGGGTTCGGATGGGGGCGCGGGCCGAAAAATGCCGAACTCGTCGCCGGAGCACTTCTCCGCGGAAAGGGGGCGACCCGCCTGGAGCTCCGCTCTCCCCGGGTCGCGCCGCACCCGGAAGGGGCGAACTCGCCCGGTTGAAAACGCCGTTACCATCCGTCGTCCCTTATTCATCTCTGTGTAAAATGATGGAGTCCCCCCGAACCGGCTCTCCGGCCCAGACCTCCAACTCTTGCCGCATCCCCGAAGTGTAAGTACGCACGAGACATACCAAAACCGCATCTGCGAAGAGAGTTTAACTGAAAGTTAACCCTTTTCAATCGGTTGGCGACGACGGGCGGTCGCCTCCAACGGGAACAGTCGGCCTCGATTATCATAATAGTTATGGAGTCCGTCGTTCCGTCCGAGGACCCCGACCGAAGAGGTTAAGTCAATGAAAAGACGGTGGTTCGCTTAACGGGAGACGGTTGGATGTCCGGAGTTCATAAGAAATGCGCACTCTCCGGGGGGGGTTTCCTTTCCCTTCGGCGCGGGCCCTCCCGAAGTGCCCAAGCACGGAAGCGCCAGGACGACGAACGGTTGCGGCGAAATCATAAAAGTTACGCTTTTCCCCTTCCAGGCAGCGCTGGAGAAGGCGACGGGACCGCCGGAGGACCCCTTCCAGGGCGGCGATCATCATAGAAAGTATGGATCCCGCCTTCTTCTGAGGGGTGTCCACCTCAAGGGATCTCAAGGGATGATGATTGTTAAATAATTTTGGATCATTGACTTAGGGATTCTTTTTAAGAGTGTTGCGGTGCTTTGGCACGCTATTTGCTGAGTGAAAGGGCGACCCGGGTGGTTCCCGGGAGACTGAAATGGTAGCGCAGGAACGGTTGAGAATGACAACAGCTTGGAGAAAGACGCTGAAACCTTCTGTGCGCAACTTCCCTCCCACTCCAGTCGATTGAGCGCGGAGTCAGGGGGCCTTCAAATCCCACCCCCCCCAAGAAGAGTTGAAGGCCCCCGCGCTTCGTCCCGCGACGCACTCCAACAGACGCACTCCAAGAATAGAATCGGAATCGGTCCCGGACCTGGAACTCGGGATTCCCGAAATAGAAGCAGGGTTGCGGTGTTGGCCGCGACGTCGATTTCCCGGTCCCGCGGTTTGTTGCCGGCGGGAGGACGTCCGGAGAGGACGGCCTGGGGGCCGGAGCGTCCGAAGGTGGTGGTTCACGCGTCGTGAGGCGTCGGCCCCCGGGGGGGATCGTAGAACCTATGGGAATCGCCTCGGCATCGACAGTCGGGGGCGGATTTCGGGGTGGTCCCTTGATCGAAGGCACTCATAGATCGTATGATCGCGGGGTGCCCCAGTCGCTGGACGGGGCGGGAGGTGCGCAGATCGTGCCGCGGGAAGGCTTGAGGGGTTGGCTTGAGACGCCGGGCGCCAAGATCATGGTGGCGCTGGCGGTGTTGCTCGTGGCCATCAATTCCGTTGGCATCTGGGGAATCGTATACTCCGGCCGGGAGGCCCGTGAGGAAGTTCTGAAAGACCTGCAGTTGCAGGCTTTCGCCGGCGCCCGGAATCTGGAGGCGACTCTGGCTTCGACGCGGGCCGATTTCGTGTTCCTGTCCCAGACGCCGGCGCTGGCGGGATTCCGTCTGGCTCTTTCGGACGAGGACCCGATGAGCCGGCGGTGGCGGCGGCTGGACATCGAAGCGACGCTGCTGCTTTTCATGTCCTCCCATCCGGAGGTGGAGGGGATCCTCCTGTACGCCGACGAAGAGGCGCCTTTCATGACGGTGGGTCGACGGGAGGAGGCGCCCGTCGTGCTCCGGCCGGAGGAGGCCGCCGCGGGTGGTTGGGGATCCCCGGTTGAGGAGAACCCGGGTGAGGACTACCTGATGGGAAGCTGGAACTTGGGCGGAGAGGAGTCGGGCGGCCGGATGGTGGCTCGGCTTTC
>CAYRCA010000090.1:0-11505 GCA_964422565.1 uncultured Acidobacteriota bacterium
AAAAGGGAGCGTTCACAGGAGCCTCCGGCGTCAAGAAGGGTCTGGTTGAGACCGCCCACAAGGGAACTCTCTTCGCTGACGAGATCGGAGCCCTCGATGCCGACATTCAGGCGAGTTTCCTGCGACTGATCGAGACCCGGGAATATCGACGCGTCGGCAGCACCAAGACACGGAAAGTCGACTTGAGGATCGTTGCGGCCACTAACGTCGATCTCGCCGAAGCTGCGCGTGAGCGAAGTTTTAGAGACGATTTGTTCTTTCGTCTGAATGTGATCGTTCTTTTCGTTCCACCCCTGCGGCAGCGCAAAGAGGACATCCCGCTGTTGGCGGACTATTTCCTGGCCGGGGCTTGTTTTGGGGCCAAGCCAAAGACGCTGTCCGACGCGGCTCTCAAAGACCTGGTTGATTATCAATGGCCGGGCAACGTCAGGGAACTTAAGAACACCCTCGAAAGAGCGTCCCTGCTCTGTGAGAGGGACACAATCGAAGTCTGGGATCTCACGATGCTTTCCTCGCCCACTGACGGCCTCGTCAGACGGGCGCTCGCGGCAGATGATATGGTCACCCTCGACCAACTCCAGGCGCGCTACATACATATGGTGTTGGAGAAGGTGCACGGCAATCAGCACAAAGCGGCCCGGATTCTCGGGGTCGACCCCAAAACCATCTATCGTTTTCTGAAACGGCGCTGACCCTCTCCCCTCCCGCATTTGAAGATTGTTTCCGAAGGGTGTGGTCCGATCGTTCTTACATTCGAGAATCCGTTCAAGATCCCGTCGCTATCCGACAAAGTCGAGCAGCAGAACCGGGGTGGCTGGCGTCAACTATTATTTCCACCGGGAGTTCCAGGGCTCTTCACCGCATGCGCGTGTGCGGAAGGCGGTTCCTCCCCGGCCCCGATCAGTTGATCTCCAGCTGCCGGAGTATCTCAGGATCCCTTTCGCCCCACGCCAGGAGGGTGTGGCAGATGCCGCAGTCCTGGTCGATGACTTGGCCGTCGGCCGTGGAGAGGCTGCCGTCGTGACAGCGGAAACAGCCGTCGAACCACTCGTGGCCGAGCTGGTTGGGATGGTATCCCCAAGTCAGCCGCATGTCGGGGAAAACGTTCCGTTCGTAGATCTCCTGGACGCCGCGAATGGATCGATCCACCTTCTCGCGGTTGGCGGCGTAGAACTCGGCGTGGGCGGTTTCGTAGAACTCCCGCAGGCGGCGCGCCACCTCGTCCGAGGGACCCAGCGCGTCGCCCACGCTCTGGAGGGTCTCCACACCAACCCTCTTGATAAACGGGATGTCGCGGTCGATCCTTCGGTTCTCCAGCGCCATGTCCATGGCCTCCGCCGGCAGCCTGAAAATGTGAGTGGGCCGATTGTGGCAGTCGATACAGTCCATGAGGCGCTTTTGCCGCTCCACCTCCGCCCGGTCGAGGTCGAAGCCGTCGGCCACGAACTCAACGACTTCATCTCCCTCCCGGACCTGGACCCATGGAATCCGCTCCCGCCGTTCATCGGCGGAGTAATAGAACGTCTCCCGTCCCGGATTGATGTGCCAGCTGTGGATCCCTTCCTCCCGTCCTCCCCCTCCGATGTGCATGAGCAGAACCGTCTTGAGGGGCGTGTTGGCCTCATCCTCCGAGAAACGGGTGATCACGCGCACGCGGTCTCCGGCGAACCGCTCGGGCCAGTGGCAGTTTTCGCAGATGTCCGTGGACGGGCGCAGGTCGTGGACCGGAGAAGGGATCGGCGTGGGGTAGGTGTTCAGGGAAACGGCGACCACCTGGCCGAGGCCCGAGAGCTTGGAGCGCACGAACCAGGGGGCGCCCGGCCCGATATGACATTCAACACACCCCACCCTGGAGTGGGGCGAGTCCTGGTAGGTGGCGTACTCCGGTCGCATGACCGTGTGGCAGACTTCTCCACAGAACTCGGTCGAGTCCATGTAGAGCACCCCTTCGTAGCTGACGATGGAAATGAGCAGGATGTTCGCGACAGTCAGGGAGGCCACCCCGGTGCCGATGCGGCGAACCTGAACCTTGTTGAAATCGATCACCGGAAAGGGGCGCTCCTCTCGGCGCCTCCCCGCGCCGAGAGCCCGCAGTTTCCTTCGCTGCACCCACATTCCCACGGGAATCAGCAGCAGTCCGAAGACGAACACTCCGGGCAGAACGAGGAGAGCCATCAGAGCGATATAGGGAGAGTCCGCCAGACCCAGCAGACCGAGCAGAAAGAATCCGATGATGGCGATGGCGCTGACCGTGGTGAGGTTGGCCCCGAAAAGGGTGATCCAGTTGGTGCCGAACAGGTTTAAGAGCGGACCGATCCATTGCTTTGCCACGAGCGCCTCCTGTCTTTGCGGTGTCCACTGGGAATTATATCGATGCCGTGTCGAGAGGAAAGCCCTCGTGTCGTTTCGGCGGCGGCGGCCCCCGGCAGGGCAGGGGGGAGAAGATCGGCGTCGCCGGCCCCCCGTTTTCGAGACTGATCCGTCCCGAGGCTTTCCCGGTCCACCGCTCAACCCGCCGCCCCTTGCGATCTCCGTGACGGTCGCTCTTGCGTTAGCCGGACTCGGCGGTTAGTCTGGACGCAGTCGCGGCAGAGCTCGGCTGGAGAGGCAACCCGAGGGAGTCGGGCTCTCCGGGGAGCCTTGAGTGACGGGGTGGATTCTCCACTTCTTCACTCCGAAACTCACGTTGGTCTGGCCATCTCATCCTAGGAGGAATGCCGATGTCGAAAGAGTCGCTCACTGTCACCGATAACCGGACCGGAAAGACCTACGAGATCCCCATCAAGGAGGAAACGATCCGGGCGATCGATCTGAGGCAGATCAAGGTTCGGGATGAGGATTTCGGCTTGATGACCTACGATCCGGGCTATACCAATACGGCCTCCTGTCGCAGCGCGATCACCTACATCGACGGCGAGAAGGGCGTTCTCCAGTACCGCGGATATCCCATCGAGGAGTTGGCCGAGCACTGCTCCTTCCTCGAGGTGGCCTATCTGATTCTGAACGGCGAGTTGCCCACACCCACCGAACTGGAGGGTTGGAGACGACAGATCGTCCAGCACACCATGGTTCATCAGAACATCAAGAAGTTCATCGATGGATTCCACTACGACGCCCATCCCATGGGTATGTTGGTGAGTGCCGTGGGCGCGTTGTCCACCTTCTATCCGGAAGCCCGCAACGTGGATGACGGGGAGAACCGCTTCATGCAGGTCGTTCGCCTCATCGCCAAGATGCCGACCCTGGCGGCCTATGCCTACCGCCACACACAGGGGTTGCCCTACTCCTATCCGGACAACTCGCTGAGCTACTGCGGCAACTTTCTGAGCATGATGTATCGAATGCCGGCCGAGCCCCGATACGACGTGAACCCCGTGATGGAGCGGGCGCTGGATGTTCTGTTCATCCTTCACGCCGACCACGAGCAGAACTGCAGCACCAGTGCGATGCGGGGGGTGGGCAGTTCCAAGCCGGACCCCTACTCGACGGCGTCCGGGGCCATTGCGGCTCTCTACGGTCCTCTGCACGGTGGGGCCAACGAGGCGGTGCTGCGCATGCTGCGGGAGATTGGAACCCCGGATCGCATACCCGAGGTCGTGGCTGAGGCCAAGGCGGGGAAGCGGCGTCTCATGGGCTTCGGACATCGGGTCTATAAGAACTACGATCCGCGCGCGCGGATTATCAAACGGATGGCGGATCAGGTGTTCGAAGTGACCGGTCGGAATCCGCTTCTGGATGTGGCGCTGGAGCTGGAGAAGATCGCCCTTGAGGACGAGTACTTCGTCCGGCGCCGACTCTATCCCAACGTGGATTTCTATTCGGGCCTTATCTACCAGTCGATGGGATTCCCCGTCGACATGTTTCCGGTGCTTTTCGCCATTCCCAGGATGGTCGGATGGCTCGCTCAGTGGCGGGAAATGCTCACCGATCGGGATCAACGGATCGCGCGTCCGCGTCAGATCTATGTCGGACCCGGCAAGCGCCCCCTGCCGGACGCCTTCCGGGATCGGCGGGATCTGACCCTCTGAGCGATTTTTCAAGTGTGTTGTTGGCCGCGAGTTACTTCGCGCGCCGCGTACCGGTGAAGCGACGAGGGGGACGACAGGCAATGAGGGGTAACGGGCGAGCCGGTGGGGGATGTGCCCGTTTTCCGGTGGGCCTGCAGGAGGCTGGAGGATGAGTTTCGAATCGTTCAGACCCAAGCCGCGAATCTTGATGGGCCCGGGACCGTCCGATGTGGCGCCCCGAGTGCTGGCGGCCTTGGCCCGCCCGCTGGTCGGCCACCTGGATCCCCAGTTCCTGGAGCTGATGAATCAGATCCAGCGACAGTTGCGGACCGTCTTCAGGACCGACAACCAGCTCACCATACCAGTGTCCGGGACCGGCAGCGCCGGCATGGAGGCCGCCGTGCTCAATTTCGTGGAGCCGGGTGACCCGACGCTGGTCTGCGTCCACGGGATTTTCGGCCAGCGGTTGGCCGAGGAGATGCGGCGGGCCGGCGCCGAATGCACGACGGTGGAGGCGCCTTTCGGCGCCCCCTTGGATCCCGAGGAGATTCGAAGGGTCGCCCTCCGGTGCCGGCCTCGCGTCATCGCCCTGGTCCACGCCGAGACCTCGACCGGCGTCCTTCAGCCCGTCGAGCCGGTGCGCCAGGTGTGCGACGAAGTGAACGCCCTCCTGCTGCTCGACACGGTGACCTCCCTGGGAGGACATCCCGTCCTGGTGGACGAATGGCGGGTCGACATCTGCTACAGCGGCACCCAGAAGTGTCTCAGCTGTCCCCCGGGTCTGGCTCCCCTGACCGTGTCGCCTCAAGCCCTCGGCGTACTTCAGTCGAGGCAAAGCAAGTGCCGGAGCTGGTACCTGGACCTCAGCCTGCTGGGGAGCTACTGGGGACGGGAGCGACTCTACCACCACACCGCCCCCATCTCCATGAACTACGCCCTCCACGAGGCGTTGAATGTGATTCTCGAAGAGGGCCTCGAGAAACGGTGGGAGCGTCACCGCCTTCACCATCTCGCGCTGGTCGCCGGGCTGGAGGCCCTCGGACTGCGGCTGCCCGTGCCCGAGTCGTTTCGCCTTTGGACACTGAACTCGGTGAGCGTCCCCGACGGAATCGACGACGCCCGGCTGCGGGACACCCTCCTCTCCCGATTCCACCTGGAGATCGGCGGAGGCCTGGGCCCCCTCAAGGGAAGGACTTGGCGGGTGGGGCTGATGGGGGAGAGTTCGACTCCCCGAAACGTCCTGTTCTTCCTCCACGCTCTGGAGGTCTCTCTTAGGGAGCAGGGCTTTCGCTCGGACTCGGGCGCGGGCGCCGCCGCCGCCGCCCGAGTACTGTCCTGACGGGACGAGCGGCGCACCGAGCGGCGGCGTCCGGGGCCCCTTCGCGACCCGATTCCGCGCCGCGCAGTCCCCCCGCAGGTGGCGCGCGCTGCGCGGAGATCCACCACCGCCTCCCGTGCCGATGGCTACGCGACGACCTTCGGCATCGAATCCTTCCCGCCGCCGACTTTTCCACTTTTCAGGGCTGACTCCTTGTGAGACAGTGGGGGGCGGGGGGTCTCCGGACTCCCTTCTCGCAAGGAGAGCCCATGGTCGAGGTCAAGAAGATCCTCCTTCCCACCGATTTTTCGGAGGCTTCGCAACGCGCTCTACCTCATGCCGTGGAGTGGGCCCGTCGATTGGACGCGGAACTCATCCTCGCGCATATCCGCACGCCCTATTCGGACGACCCGAACCGGCCCGAGTACCATTTTCTCGACGAGGGCAGGTACAGCGCCTTTGTCGAGAAAGAGCTGGAGAAGACGTCGAACCATATCGGTTCGGAGCATCGCGTCACGACGCTGATCGGCCGCAATGTGTCGCCGGCGGCCGGGATTCTGGAGGGCGCGTCGGAGAGGGGGGCCGACTTGATCGTCATGGGGACCCATGGACGCTCGGCGCTGGGCCGTTTCTTTCTGGGAAGTGTGGCGGAAAAGGTGGTCCGCCACGCCTCGGTGCCGGTCCTGACGGTGGCCTCCAAACGGGAAGGGTATCGGGACAACCCCGGCTACCGGAACATTCTTGCGGCCTACGACTTTTCGGTTCATTCCAGGGAGGCGACCAGCCGGGCGCGGGCGCTGGTGAAACTCTACGGAGCCCGATTGACGGTTCTTTACGTGATCGAACAGGAGATCCACCCGGGTTACTACGAGACGTGGAAGGGGTCGATCGCCGAGGCGATGCCCCAGATTGTCGAGGACGCCCGGAAGTCTCTGTTGGAGGTGCTGGGCGAGGAGGGGCTGGATGACGTCGATGTGCGAGTGGAGGTGGGTGACGGTGACGGCCGCGCCCATCGGGACATCACCCGCTTCGCCAAAGAGCGGGAGATCGACTTGATCGTCATGGGAACCTACGGCCTCTCGGGCGTGGAGCATATGCTCCTCGGCTCCACCACGGAACGGGTGGTTCGCATCGCGCCCTGCCCGGTGCTGACCTTCCATCTATCATCCGAGTAAGAGTGGCATGGGAGTCCCGTCTGGGCGCCGTGGGGTCCGGGCGGCTCCTCCCGGCTCGGGCTATCTGCCTTCTTCAATCCGTTTCTGGCAATCGATACAGTGGCTTACCATGGGGAGGGCCTTCAGTCGGGCCATCCCGATATCCTTGTCGCAACGTTCGCAAACCCCGAACGTTCCCAGGTCCATTTTCTCCAGAGCCTTGACGATGTCGGCCAGTTCCCGCCTTTCCCTTTGGTCCAGGGCCTTGAGGCTGTTGGCGGCGGCGACTTCCTGAGCCTCCTCGGACAACTCGGGAGGACGACTTTGCTCGAGGCTGGCCAAGGCTTCCGCGTAATTCCCAAGCTGGGTCAGGATTTTCCGACGTCTTTCCACCAGTTGCTCGCGAAATTCCTCCAGCGTCTGACTGTCAATCATGCAATTCCCTCCTTCGTGTTCCCGCATGACCGGTTCCGGCGCGGACGATAAGTGTAGCAGAGAATGACGGGAGTCAGCCGAGTTGTGCGGAACCGATCACCGGAGTCGTCAACTTCCTCTCCCGAGCGGCTCGCAGCAGGTCCTCGCGAAACCGGGGATGAGCGATCCGAATCAAGGCCTCGGCTCTTTCCCGGAGGTTCTTTCCCCTCAAACAGACGGAGCCGTGTTCGGTAACCACATAGTGGACGTCGGCCCGGTTCGTCACGACACCGGCGCCTGGTTTGAGCGTCGAAACGATTCTGGACACCTGTCCGTCTCTCGCGGTGGAGGGCATGGCGATGATGGATCTTCCCCCCTTCGAGTGGGCCGCGCCGCGCACAAAGTCCACTTGGCCTCCGAAGCCCGAATAGATGCGGGTGCCGATCGAGTCGGAGCATACCTGACCCGTCAGGTCCACCTCAATGGCGGAATTGATCGCCACCATCCTCTCGTTCTGGGCGACGACGAAGGGATCGTTGGTGTACTCCACCGGATGGAACTCAAAACGCGGATTGTTGTCCAGGTAGTCGTAGAGCCGACGACTGCCCAGAGCGAAGGTGCAGATTACCTTGCCGCGGTGCAGGGATTTCCGAGCGCCGGTGATGGCTCCCGCTTCGAGGCCCTCCATGATCCCGTCCGAAACCATCTCCGTGTGGATACCCAGGTCCCGCTTGTCCCGAAGGCAGGACAGGACCGCATCGGGGATGGCGCCGATCCCCAACTGAAGGGTGCTGCCGTCCTCCACCAGTTCGGCGACAAAGCGTCCGATTCTGGCTTCCAGGTCCCCGAACCCCGCACGCTCCAGCTGGGGCAATTCCTCGCACACCTCGACAACGCCGTCCACGCGCGAGACATGCACGAAGCAGTCGCCCAGGGTTCTTGGCATTCTCTCGTTGACTTGAGCCAGCACCAGGGGCGCGTGCTGAATGGCCGCGGTGTTGGCCAGACACTCCACCCCCAGGCTCATGAAGCCGTGGTCATCCGGCGGCGCGGTGTGAATGACCGCCACGTCGAGACGCAGGATCTTCTGCGAGAAGAGACCGGGTATGGCGTGAAGATGGATCGGGATGTAGTCGCCGAGGCCCTCGTTGACCATGTCCCGATCCGGCGAGCCCACGAACAGGGAGTTATGTCGGAAATGGGCCACGGCGGGCGGACGGGACAGGGGATCGTCTCCCATCAGCAGGACGTGGACCACCTCCACTCGATCCAGTTCGGGAGCACGGTCCGCGATCGCCTGCAGCAGGACGAAGGGGGTCGCCGCGTTACCGCTGATATACATGCGGTCGCCGGCTTCGACCATGGCGGCCGCCTGCTCCGGGGTGAGCAGGCGTCGACGGTAAATCTCGGACCATTTCATCGAGTGGTCGCTCCTTGAGGGGGCGGCGAAGCCCTCGAACCGATCACCCGCCCTGAGCCTGTTTCCTGCGCAGGCCGTACTTTTTCATTTTGTAGCGGAGCGTGTCGCGGGTGATCGACAGGAGTCGGGATGCTTTGCTCTGGTTTCCGGAAGCTTTTGTCAGGGCCTGCTGGATCAATTCCTTCTCCACTTGGTAAAGGTCTATGCCGCTGTCGGAAATCTTGATCGCGCCGCTGGGGTGACCGCCTCGGGCCTCGGCTCGAAACTCGGAGATGCGAAGCGGGAAGAGATCCAGGGTCAGCAACCCGTCGTCCTGCAGGATCATGGCCCGTTCGATCGCGTTTCGCAGTTCGCGCACGTTGCCGGGCCAGTCATAGACCTCCAGAGATCGTCGGGCCTCCTCGCTGAGCCCGCGGACCGCCTTGTTGAACCGGGCGTTGTAGAAGTCGACGAAGTGATCGATCATGACGGCGATGTCCTCCCGTCTCTCGCGAAGCGGCGCCAGGGTGATCGGGATGACCGACAGCCGGTAGAACAGGTCCTCCCGGAACAGTCCCTTGTGGACCATGCCTTCCACGTCCTTGTTGCTGGCGCAGATCACCCGCACATCAACCTGGATGTCCTTGACCCCGCCGATTCTGCGGAAAGTTTGGTCCTCCAGTACCCGAAGCAGCTTGGCCTGCAGATTCAGGGCCATCTCGCTGATTTCATCGAAGAAGATGGACCCGCCGTCCGCCAGTTCGAAAAGCCCCTTTTTCATGGCCTTGGCGTCGGTGAAGGCGCCCCGTTCGTGGCCGAACAGTTCGCTCTCCAGCAGTTGTTCGGGAATTGCGGCGCAGTTCAGGATCATGAAGGGTTGACGGCTGCGGTTACTTTCGTAGTGCAGCGCCTTGGCCACGAGGTCTTTGCCGGTTCCACTCTCCCCCTGGACCAGAAGGGTGGTGGCCTCGCTGACCGCTACCTTCCGCACCAACTGCTTGACCGACAGCAGCAGGTCGGAGACGCCAACGATGCTGTCCAGTGAGTAGGTGTCCCTCTGCTCCTTCTTGCTCCGGTCGACCTGTTCTCGCAGAGTGCTGGTTTCCAACGCGTTGCGCAGGGCATGGATCAGACGATCGAAGTTGATCGGTTTCTCCAGATAGTCGTAGGCGCCTATCTTCAGCGCCTTGACGGCGTCCTCCACGGCGCCGTAAGCGGTGATCATGATAATCGGTACGTTGGGGGACAGCTTCTTCAGCTCCAGGAGCAGCTTGAGGCCACTCCCATCGGGCAGTCTCACATCGAGGGTCACCAAGTCGGGAAGGTTCTCCTGAAACAGGCGCATCGCGCTCGCGCACGTATCCGCCTCCAGGACGTGGTAGCCCGCAGCCTCAAGCTTCTGGCGGATGGACCATCGAACCAGTTTCTCGTCGTCTACAACCAGAACAGTCTTCATTTTTCGAATCCCCAAGTCGTTGCGGATATCGCCTCGACATTTGTCGTACCCTTCAATTAAGCAATTTTGGTGCCGCAGCCGGTTGTCTCGGCGGGGAGCGACAATCCCGCCGACAGGGAGGAAGCGGCCCTTTTCATTGTGGGCGAAATAACCCAAGTGTCAACCGGAGAGGATGGGGTTTCGAAGCCCGGCGCACCCGCCTCAAGCGCGTTGGCGGCGAGTCCGGCTCGCCTGGCGCTCCTCGGCGGGAAGCTGGACCGTGACCCGGGTGCCCTTCTTGGGGATGCTGGACAGGGATATGGATCCTCCGTGGGCGTCCATGATCTTCTTGCAAATAGCCAAACCCAGCCCGGTGCCCCGGTTCTTTGTCGTAAAAAAAGGCCGGAAGACGTCCTTCTGAAGTTCGAACGGCACGCCGCCACCGGAGTCGGTGATGGTGAGCTGCACGTAGCCGGGGCCGTCCTCGAAATCAATGCGGATCTCGCCCTCTCCGCTCATGGCGTCGCTGGCATTGTCGAGCAGGTTCCAGACCACCTTCTCGAGCAGCCAGGGATCCACCTTCGCCTGCTTTCGCACCGGATTGCCGAAGACAAAGCGGATCTTGTCCAGGTCCTCTTGCTCCTGGAAGCTGCGCGCGACACGTTCGGCGATCTCCTCGAGGCTGCAGATCTGAAGGTCCGGATTCCAGGGCCTGGAGAAGGCCAGCAGGTCCCGAACCGTGTTGTCCAGCCGGTGGACTTCGCCCAGGATGTCATCCATGACCTGGCGCCGCGGGTCCTTTCCGTCGAGAGTGTCCTTCAGGATTTCGATGGCGCCACTGATCCCCGCCAGGGGGTTCTTGATCTCGTGGCCGACCGAGGCGGCCATCTCACCGATGGCGGCGAGCTTCTGGGCCTGAATGATCTCGTCCTGCATCCTCTTGAAGTCGGTCAGATCGCGGGCGATGCCGGCGAACATCTTGCGACCCCGGACGTTGACCTCGCTGACGGCCAGATAGAGCGGGAATGTGGTCCCGTCCTTGCGGCGTCCCAGGACCTCGCGGCCGATACCGATGATGCGATGTTCCCGGGTCTTGAGGAAGTGCTCGATATAGCTGGAGTGCAGGCTCCGGTAGGGATCGGGCATCAGCAAGCTGATATCGTTGCCGATGGCCTCGTCGGGGGTCTGACCGAAGATGCGGACGGCGGCCGGATTGAAGGTGAGGATCCGTCCCCGCTCGTCGATGGTGATGATTCCGTCGACACAGGTCTCGAGAATGGCCCGGAGGGTCGCCTCGCTTTCGACCAGGGCGTCCTCGGTCTGTCTCCGGAGGGTCAGATCCTCCCCCGTGCTCAGCACCTCCAGAACCCTGCCCTCGCTGTCGCGGATGACCGCGTTTTTCCAGGAGATCAGTTTCTCCTCGCCGGCTCCGGTCAGGACCGGGTTCTCAAGGGAATCGGTGCTCGGATGCCCACCTTCCACAATCCGACGAAAGGCGCCGCGGATGAAGGGACGAACCCTTTCCGGCAGAAAGTGATCGAACCAGTTCTTCCCGACGATCTCCCGCTCCCGGTAGCCGAGAATCTGACAGCCCTTGCGGTTGACGAGCTTTACGGTCTCATCCCGTGCCAGTACGAGGATGATGACGTCAGCCTGGTCCAGGTAGCGCTTGATCGCCTGGCTATGCCTCATAGACCCGCTCGCGTGTCGGGGGTTTCCGAGCTCCGGAGGAATTCTCCCGTAATCCAACACTGTATCAGATTTCCCGGCAGCCTCGA
>CAYRCA010000091.1:0-11483 GCA_964422565.1 uncultured Acidobacteriota bacterium
TTGCCGAACGACAGGGCCTTGTTGCCGCCGCTCTGCATCTGCCGCATGAGGAAGATCCAAAACGCCACGAACAGGAGAATGGGAAACCAGGAGGTCAGAATCACATAGATCCATCCCCCTTGATCGTCCTTGGCGATCTCGACGATCAGACCCTTCTCGATCAGGAGGTTGGCGATGTCCTGCTCGGCGCCGCCGGGAATCAGAGTCTCGAATTTCTTCTCGCTTCCCCCCTCGACGAAGGTTCCCTCAACATGATTCC
This sequence comes from uncultured Acidobacteriota bacterium, assembly GCA_964422565.1. GTDB lineage: Bacteria > Acidobacteriota > UBA6911 > RPQK01 > JAPXNP01 > CAYRCA01. The sequence continues at coordinate 260 of CAYRCA010000091.1, forward strand.
CCGTGAGAATGATCGGATTGCTCCGACTGGCGCGCAGGGCGTTGTTCTGAATCAGTTGATCGAAGTCGTAATAGGTGATCTCCTCGACGTTGGAGCTCTTGAAGGTGTTCAAAAAGTTCCACAGCACCACAACCGCTACAACAATAACGATCCAGAGGAAAACGTTTTTGGCTGTCGTGTTCAAGCTGGAACCTCCAGGCCCAAGTAACCCCCATTATAGGCGATACCGACACCCGCTGCACAGCCGGCGGCACTGGCCACTCACAGCCGCTCACCTATTAGAAGTCACTGACCCCTCAAAGGTTTCGTCAAAGATCCGAACCCACACCGGCGATCCTCCCCCGTTCCGAAGCTTCACCGCCGGAAACCCTTCAACCCAGAGGATCCGGCCGTCCCGCTCGAACACCAACAACTCGTCCCGCCGGGACAACGGTATCCGTCTCTCGGCTAGCAGTTTCTTGAGGCGCTTCTCAACGGCGTCGGGGGCGGTCCGATAGCGATCGCCGGGCCGGCGGTTCCGCACGCTCACGCTCGAGCCGGAGACCCGGAACTGAGCGGAGCCCTCCGGCGACAACCTCGCCACGACTCTCCGGCCGACCTCCGGAATCACGATTTCGCCGGGCAGGGGCAGACGATAACAGAAGGGAGACACCTCTCTCCGCCGACCCAGCCGCAGTCGATCGAACTCCCGCGCCGCCGAGACGCCGCCGGGAAGATGGACCTGCCGACCGCTCTGGGCTCCGAGTAGCCTCAACACCGCCTCCACGTGTCCCAGCGTCAGATCGGCCAAGTCTCCCCTTACCCTGCCGAAGGCTTCCCGAATCACCGACCTTCGCAGCGCTGCGGGTAGATCGGCGAGTCGGTGGGTACAGAGCGAGATCGCCTCCGAGGATGATTCCCCCAGCTCGTCCAGGTGTGCCGCCGCCGTCGCCCCCAAGAACGAGTCTATCTCGCCGAACAGATCCGCAGTCCGCCGCAACACCTCCAGCAGCCGAGGATTGAGCCGCTCCTCGATCCTCGGAATGAGATCGATCCGGACCCAGTTGCGATCGAATCGGGGATCCAGATTGGTGCGATCGACACGGTAGTCCAGCCCGGCTTCGGCGAGGTGCCGAAGGACCTCGGACCGAGCGACGCCCAGTAGGGGACGAATCACCCGGACCGACCGGCCCGTCTCGGGATCCCGGTGGAAGCGCCTTGAGGAGATCCCCGACAGCCCTCCCGGGCCCGACCCGCGGAAGAGCTTCATCAGAAGGGTCTCCGCCTGGTCGTTGAGCGTGTGCCCGGTGGCGACGGCCGCGCCCCGTCGCGCGGCCGTCCGAGCCAGGAAATCATACCGGCGGCGGCGGACCGAGTCCTCCAAATTTCCCCCGCCCGAGGGGACTCTCTCGGGCAGTCGCGTGGTTTCCAGCGGGATCCCCCGCCCGCGGCAGAACCGGGCGGCGAATTCCTCATCGGCGTCCGAATCGGCTCCCCTCAACCGGTGATTGACGTGGGCCGCCGATAGGCCCAGGCGAAACCGCCCCTTGAGCTCGTCGAGCGCGCAGAGTAGGGCCAGGGAGTCGGCACCGCCCGAGAAGGCGACCACCACGTGCTCGCCCGGAACCAGGAGTTCCTGTTCCCGAACGAAAGCCTCGACCTTCCGCGCCAGGCTGGAATGCATTTGAGCAGTACTCTAGCACGCCGGAGCGCCGCCGACCCTTTACTCTTCCCCGGCGCGCGGATAGACTCGATCAAGAATCGGACACTCCCTCTCAGAAGAATAATGGCGGTCGTGCAACGCTTCCCAGGAAGACCCTCTTTCCGCTCCGACTGGCACCTGAACACCCGGGGCCACCAAGTTGTCGCCCGGGTGATCTTCGAGAGGCTTCGAGAATTCGGCGTCCTCCCAGACCCTGCGGACCCGTCGAAGCCGGACCTCTCCGCCGTCCACCCCTCGTCCTTCGGATTGGCGGACCGCGTCCTCTCTGATCTGAGTTGAAATGGGCGGCCCTGAAGGCATGAAATGAAGTCGGGAAGTCGGAGAGTTCCCGCGAGCCGCCCCTTCCCGCCTCGCCCCTCCGCGAGCGCCCGCCGCGCCCGCCGGACTGCGTTGCAGCGTGCCCTTCGTTCGGATATGATGATCCTCTTTCAGTCGCTGTGGCGGTGTAGCTCAGTTGGTCAGAGCAGGCGGCTCATATCCGCCGAGTCGGGGGTTCAAATCCCTCCACCGCCATTCATTTACAACCGGCTCTCGTCCTCCTCATCGGAGTTTCACCGTGGCGACTTCAACGCAGCGTAGCGAAGACCTTCTCGCCCGAGCCCTCGAGGTCATCCCCGGGGGAGTGAACAGCCCGGTTCGCGCGTTTCGCGCGGTGGGCGGCACCCCGCGGTTCATCGCCTCGGCAAAGGGATGCTTCCTCACCGACGTCGACGGTGGTCGTTACATCGACTATGTGGGATCCTGGGGTCCCATGATCCTGGGCCACGCCCACCCGGCGGTGGTAGAGGCGGTCCGAGCGGCGGCGGGCCGCGGTACCAGCTACGGCGCTCCCACCGGACTGGAGGTCGAGTTGGCTGAGAAGATCCGCTCGATGGTTCCGGGAATCGAAAAGGTACGACTGGTCGCCTCGGGAACCGAGGCGACCATGAGCGCCCTTCGTCTGGCGCGTGCCTACACCGGGCGGCCGATGATCATCAAGTTCGACGGCTGCTACCACGGGCACGGCGACAGTCTACTGGTGCGTGCGGGATCGGGCGTCGCGACCCTGGGACTGCCCGACTCGCCGGGCGTTCCGAGTGCCTTGGCGGAGCTGACGCTGAGCCTTCCCTTCAACGATCCGGGCGTCGTCAGGGAGGCCTTCGAGAGCTTCCCCGACCGGATTGCCGCGATCATCTGCGAACCGGTCCCCGGAAACATGGGGGTCGTCGTCCCTCCGCGCGAGTATCTGGGGGAGTTGATCGAACTCGCGGATCGTCACGGAGCGCTGGTGATCTTCGACGAAGTGATGACCGGATTCCGACTGGCGGCCGGCGGCGCTCAGGAGTTGTTCGGACTGACACCCCATCTCACCTGTCTCGGCAAGATCTTGGGAGGCGGGCTTCCCCTGGCCGCGTTCGGGGGCCGGCGGGACATCATGGACCTTGTCGCCCCGGAAGGGCCCGTGTACCAGGCGGGGACCCTGTCCGGCAATCCCACGGCGGTGGCGGCGGGCCTCAAGACGCTCGAGTTGATCGCGGCCGACCCGCCCTACGCCGCCCTGGAGGAGACCGCGGCCGGACTCTGCAAGGGTCTGCGCGAGGCCGCCGGGTCGGCGGGAATCCCGGTCGAAATCGAGCGATGCGGCTCCATGTTCACGGTCTTCTTTACCGAAGCCGGGGTCCGTGACTTCGTCTCGGCGAAGAAGTCGGACTCGGTTCGCCACCTTTTTCTCGGCGATGCTGGAGCGGGGCGTCTATCTGGCCCCCTCCCAGTTCGAGGCGTGCTTCGTCTCGACCGCCCACACGGACGATGTGATTCGGGAAACCGTCGAGGCGGCGACCCAAGCTTTCCAGACTCTGGCGGGATAGGTCGAGCCCGCTCCATCCTCGCAGTTTGATTGATCTCAAGCCGCGGAGCGCACCCGATTTCGCCGAGAGAGTCCTCAGCCCGTGACCGGGACTCCAAATCAATTCCGTGTAATCCGCGGCCTGGGAGTTGACGGCTGACGCCCGACAGCGATCCGAGGCGATTAACCGACGCTAACCGCTCACCTGCTCCAGGGTTCGATTGTAGGACTCGTCCAGGATTTGGTTCACCTCTTCTTCGGTCTGCTCGAACGCCTGCTGCTTGACCGTGGCGATCTCGGAAATGACCAGTTGCCGAGCCCGGTCGTACATTCGCTTTTCACGAAAAGAAAGACTCTTGCGAAAACTGAGAAAGTACAGATTTCTCAGAACTCTTGCCACCTCACAAATCTCGCCGGAGTTCATCTTTTCAAGATTGAGCTTGTAACGGGTCTTCCAGTCCGGGTCGGGTTCGTTGAAGTCGCTTCCGAGGATGTCGAACAGTCCCTCGACCTGACTTGCGTCGCTCAACGTCCGCATGCCGACATGATTCACATTCGATACCGGAACCATGACCGTGGAGTCGTTCGCCGCCAGACGAACCATATAAAACTCCTCCGCCTGACCGGCAATCGTCTTGGTGGAGACTTCCTCAATAACCCCCACACCCTGATTCGGATAAATGACCTTGTCTCCGACTTTAAATGACATGAATCCTCCCTCAAACTGCGAAAAGGATGGCAGTTTCCATGGTATGCCCCCGTCGCCCTTTTGTCAAAAGTCGACTCCGGTCTTGCCCGACACCGTCAATTTTCCCCGTCCTCGGGAACCGGGGGACGATCTCCCCGTATTGGAAGGTAAACTGGTATGATGTGGGGCAACGCCCCGGACTGCCGATCCCGACTCGATCCAAAGGCAGGTCGGCACGCAGACGTCGATGGAAGCGCTGTTTACATTCCTTTTCAAATATCGTCCCTTCTACTTCGCCGAGGGGCGACTGGGACTCGATCCCCCGCTGTCGCCCTGGATTCTGGCGGCAATCTTCGTTTCGCTTCTCCTTCTTGCGACCGCCACCTACCGGCGATATCGTCGCCGCGGCGCGAGCACCTGGCCGCTTCTGGCAATGCGGGCCTCGCTCTTCCTGCTTCTGGCCCTCCTGCTGCTGAGGCCCACGCTGACTCTTTCCCGCATGGTGCCGCAGCAGGGGCTGATGGCGGTTCTGGTCGACAACTCCCGCAGCATGGGGATCCGGGATCCGGAGGGGATCCGGGGAGAACCCGTAGCCGAACTCGTCTCGCCGGGGTCGGAGTTCAGCCGGGCGCTGGAGGCGAATTTCCAAGTCCGATGGATGCGGTTCGAAGTCCAGGCGGAGCGCCTCCGCGATGTCTCTTCGCTCGACTGGAGGGGAGATCAGACAAACCTTAAGGCGGCCCTGGAGAGGGTGCTCTCCGAAACGCGCAACCTCCCGCTGGCCGGAGTCGTCCTGATGACGGACGGGGCCGACAACAGCTTTCGGAATCCCAGCGCGGTGGTAGAAGAGTACGCCGCCCGGCGCATTCCCATTCACACCGTCGGGGTCGGGCCGGAGCACCTGCAGCGTGATGTCGAACTCGTGGAGGTGAGCCTTCCGCAGACGGTTCTTCCCGATTCGGTGGCGGTGGCCCGGGTGACGATCCGCCACCCGGGCTTCCGGGGAGCGCGGGCCAGAGTCGTCGTGATGGACGGCTCCACCCTGGTGGAGTCCCAGGAGGTCCATCTGTCCCGGAACTCCGATTTGACCACGGCCGAACTCAAGCTTTTCCCGAACGTCGCCGGAATCAGAACCTACGATTTCAGCATCGCGCCTCTGCAGGGCGAAGACCTGACGGAGAACAACTCGCGGCGCTCGCTTCTCGAGGTTCGAGACTCGAAGCCCCGCGTCCTCCTGGTTGAGGGGAGACCCCGTTGGGAGTACAAGTTCATCCGGCAGGCTCTTTTCGACGATCGGTCGATCCGGATCGAGTCGCTCCTGCGAACGGCCATCAATAAGTACTACCGTCAGGGAATCGAGCAGGAAACCACACTGGCCTCGGGCTTTCCCACGAGCCGCGAGGAGCTCTTTTCATATCAGGGCCTGATCGTCGGCGACTGGGAGGCGGGTTTCTTCACCTACGCTCAGATGGAGATGATCCGGGACTTCGTCGGACGCCGGGGGGGTGGCCTGCTCATGCTGGGCGGCGGCTCGACCCTGGCCGCCGGAGGTTACGGAAATACTCCGGTCGAGGAGGCTTTGCCCGTGTGGCTTGCCTCGCCCGAAGGTCGTTTCGACCAGTCCGCCAACTATGTGCGCGCCGAGACCCGCATCGAACTGACCCAGTACGGCGCGAATCATCCCGCCCTGCAGTTGACTCGATCGGCCGAGGAGAACCTCGACTCCTGGCAACGGCTTCCGTCGATCATCGACGCCAATCGGGTCACGGGGCTGAAGCCCGGAGCGACCGTTTTGGCCGAGTCTGTTCCCGCCGGACGGGGAGAGGGACGGGGGTCTCCACTGCTGGTCTCCCATCGCTTCGGACGCGGTCTCGGTCTGGCCTTTTTGAGTGGAAGCAGCTGGCGATGGCAGATGCTGATGGACCACACGGATCAGAGCCATGAGACCTTCTGGAGGCAGCTGCTGCGCTGGCTCGTCAGTTCGGCGAGGGATACCGTCTCGGTGGAGGTGGAGCGCCGAGTCTATGCCCAGAACGAACCGGTCCGGATCCGGGTCGAGGTGAACGACCGCGCCTTCAACCGCGTCAACGACGCTCGGGTCTCAGCCGAGATTCTCGCCCCCGACGGAAGCACCGAGTCGATCGTCCCGCAGTGGGATCCCAGAGAGGACGGCATCTTCGTGGCCGACTGGGTACCCCAGGCGGACGGTCTCTACCGGGTGCGGGCGGTGGCGACAACCGGCAGTGGGGAGGAGTTGGGCGCCGCCCAGGCCCCCTTTCTGACCCTGACCGGGCAACGGGAGTTTTTCGATTCAACACAGAAGAAGGAATTCTTGAAGGGCATTTCGGCCAAAACCGGCGGCCGCTATTTCGATCTCTCGACGGTGGCCCACCTGCCCGAGGAGATCATGTATTCAGAGGGTCAGGGGGCGGTCTTCGAAGTGCTGGATCTCTGGGATATGCCGGTGAACTTCGTCCTGCTCCTGGGCCTGCTGGCCGGGGAATGGGTCACTCGAAAGCGATGGGGGCTGATTTGATCAGGATATCCGACCACCGGCCGCCGGTCGTTGGATTGCTCGGCTTGGCGCTTTTCGCCTCGCTGGCGATGGTTCCCGCCCTGGCCCGGGGGGACGACGGCGGCGCGACAAGGTCCTGTTTTATCCTGACCGGGCTCGGCGGAGTCCCCGAATACGAGGAGAACTTCACCTCCTGGGGTGACTCGGTGGAGAGGCTCTGCCGAGAACAGATGGGGGCGACCGTCCGGCGTCTGGACGGCCGCGAGTCGCGCCGCCCGGAGATTCTGTCCGGTCTGGAGGGGACCGGCCCGGCCGGCGAGGGATCGGAGCTCTGGATGTTCCTTATCGGCCACGGCACTTGGGATGGCCGGCAGTACAAGTTCAACATACGGGGACCCGACATCACGGCCGACGATCTGAGGGAGACCCTGGCGACGGTCCGGGCGGAGCGCCTCTACATGGTGCTGGCCACCAGTTCCAGCGGGGCTTTGATCGATGATCTGAAGGGCCCGAATCGAGTTGTCGTCTCGGCCACCCGAAATGAGCGGGAGCGACATCCGCCCCTGTTCATGTCCTTCTTCATTGAGGGAGCGGAATCGCCCGAGGCCGACGGCAACAAGGATCGACGTGTCTCCCTTCAGGAGGTGTTCGCCTTCAGCGAGGCGCGGGTCAAGGAGTGGTACGAGTCGAGAGGACTCCTGCAGACCGAAAACCCCGTACTCGACGACTCGGAGAACGACGGCGGCCCCGGTTTGGCGGCCTTCGCCTATCTCTCGTCGCCCCCCGAGCGAGCGTACCGCACTTTGGAGGCGCAGCAGCTTCAGCCGGAGCGAACCCGACTCGAACGGGAGGTCGAAGCCCTGAGGCTAAGAAAGCCGCGAATGTCGGAGGAAGAGTATTTCGGAGCGCTGGAGCGATTGCTGGTGGAACTGGCGACGGTGAGCGAGAGAATCCGGGAGTTGGAAGACAACCCGTGAGAGTTGCGGCCGCGGTCTCTACAAGTTTGTTTCTAGCGGCCCAGTTGACGGTCCCGGTCCTGGGGCAGGACGCCCGGCGGGCCCTCGACCTGATGAACCGCGGACAGTGGGAGCAGGCCGAGGAGACGCTCGAGAGATCCGTCACTCGGGACGCGCTGTCCCTCCGTCTGGGGATCGAACTGCACCGGAGGCGGGGAGCCATCGAGGACGCCCGGTCGGTTTCCAGGCGGCTGCTGGACATGTACTCGGCCGGGCTTCTCGAGACGCCCGGGGAGGTCGCCCACGCCGCGTACGCGGCGTGGGTGCTCCAGGACTGGGAGGCGGCCAACCGGATCTTCATTCGGGCCGCCGAAATGCCCGGGGCACCCCCTTCCCTGTTCGTGGACTGGGGGAACCTCTACCTGGAGAAGTACAATCCGGCCGAGGCCGAGTCGATCTTCCGCGACGGATTGAGGGCCGAGTCCCAAGAGGTGGAACGATGGAGCCTCTCCGACCTGTACCTGGGGCTGTCGCGGGCGCTTCACGGTCAGAACAGGCCGGGCGCCTCCGAGGCTCTCGAGGAGGCGGCGCAGGCGGAACCCGGCAACCCCGCCCTCCTCGCCCAGCGGGCTCTTCTCGCCATCCAGAAGGAGAATCTTGAGGAGGCGAGCGAACTTGTCGAGAAGGGACTCGGCGAGGTGCCCGGCTATCCCCCCCTGATGGAGCTTGGCTGCGCCGTCGCCTTCTTTCACGGCGAGGGCGAGGACTTCCCCCGCTGTGAGGAACAGCTTCGGGAGATCAATCCGCGCAACGGGGATCTCTACGAACTGCTCGGCGATCTCTGCGTTGTTCGCCGACGGCTCGAGGATGCGGTTCGTTTTTATGACCGGGCCGTTCAGCTGAATCCCCGTCAATGGAGCGCGTTGGCCGCCAAGGGGATGAATCTCCTGAGACTGGGCGAAGAGTCGGAGGGCATCGCCGCCCTTGAGCGGGCCTACGCCAACGATCCCTACAACGTCTGGGCGGTCAACACGCTGCGGCTGGTGGACAGCTTCTGTCGCTGCGAGTTGTTCGAGACCCCGCGGTTCTCGGTTCGCCTGCACCAGAACGAGGCCGCCGTCCTGAGGCCCTACGTCGAGGATCTGCTGGATCGAAGCCTGACGACTCTAGAGGAGAGGTACGGCCACCGGGTCGAGCACCGAGTGGTGTTCGAGATGTACCCCGATCACGAGGACTTCGCGGTCCGGACTCTGGGTTTGCCCGGCTTGGGCGCACTGGGAGCCGCCTTCGGTCGCGTCGTGGCCATGGACTCGCCGTCGGCCCGCCCCAAGGGCACATTCCACTGGGCCTCCACCCTCTGGCACGAGTTGGCCCATGTGGTGACCCTGTCCCTGAGTCGCAACCGGGTCCCGCGCTGGTTCACCGAGGGGCTGTCCATGATGGAGGAACGGACCGGCGGTCCCGGCTGGGGAGACGGGCTCTCCCTGTCCTTCGTGAGAGCTTACCTGGATGGACGACTGCTGCCGCTGGACGATCTCAATTCGGGATTCGTTCGACCCGAGACTCCGGAGCAGATCGCCTTGAGCTACTATCAGGCCGGCTGGGTCTGCGAGGTCATCGCCGACCGTTTCGGAATGGAGAAGATTCGGGCCATGCTACGGGCCTACGGCGAGGGCCTGGACACCGATGAGGTGTTCGCCCAGGTGTTGGGAAAGTCGGTGGCCGAGGTGGACACCCTGTTCCGGGACGAGTTGGCGCGGGTTCTCGACCCGTTCGCCCCCCGGCTGGTCCGGCCCGATTCGCCGACCGACGACGAAGCGTCCCTGCGATCGGCCGTCCGGAACAATCCGGAGAGCTTCTTTCTCCACTGGGCCTTGGGCCAGATGCTGGCCGAGGAGGGGAACCCCGACGAGGCCGTTACGTTCCTGGAGCGGGCCCGCAGCTTGTTTCCCTATGCGACCGCGGAGAATGGCCCCTATGGGCTTCTGGCCCGGATTCATCTGGAGCGGCAGGACTTCGAGGCGGCGCGGGAGATCCTGTGGGACTGGTGGCATCGGCACCCCCTTTTCGTGGACAACGCGTTGCAGCTCGGCCAACTGCTGACCCGGGAGGGTCGAAGCGACGAGGCGCTCCAGGTGCTGGAGCAGGCGGTTTACTCCGATCCCTTTTCGGCTCCCCTGCATCGAATGTTGGGAGATCTTTACTTGGACTCCGGTCGGAATCGGGAAGCGGTTCGGACGTTCGCCGTCCTGCTTGAGCTCGACCCGCGGGATCGAGCCGCCGCCCACTTCGGGCTGGCCAAGGCCCTGCTCCGGGCCGGGGAACGCGAACGCGCCCGCCGCGAGGTCCTTCTCTCCCTGGAGATCGCACCCGGATACGAGGAGGCGCAGCGGCTGCTTCTGGAGGTGGTAAAGCAATAGGCATGTTGACTGGGCGCGGCAAAATCATCCTGGTGGCGTTTCTGCTGGCCCTGATGGCCGGCGGGCTCGGATTCTGGGGCTACGGCCTCGACATCGTCGGCGAGACGGCGCAGATCGACCCCAACGCCTTCAACTTCGTCCGCATTCGATACAACGGCTTTGTCGGGGTCGGCATGTGGGGCGCGGGCAACTGGGGAGCGCCCCCCTGGGCTCACGACTGGCCCCGGGCTGAAAGGAACTTTCTCAAGATCCTGAGTGAACTGACCGTCGTAGAAGCCACTACGGAGGCCCACTTGATCCTCGACTTGGACGACCCGGCGATCATGAAATACCCGATCCTGTACGTGAGCGAGCCGGGATACTGGAACTGCACGGACGCCGAGATCGAGAACCTGCGGGAGTATCTGAACCGAGGGGGATTTGTCCACTTCGACGACTTCCGCGACGCCCCGGGAGAGTGGGACAACTTCTCCTCCTGCATGAAGCGGGTTTTTCCCGATCGCGAGTTGGAGGTACTGACCGTCGACCATCCCATTTTCCAGTGTTTCTACAACATCGAATCGCTGGACATGGAGCCTCCCTACCCCGTTCCCGGACCACCGACCTTTTACGGAATGTCGGATGAGCACGGGCGCCTGCAGGTGGTGGCGAACTTCAACAACGACATCGGCGACTACTGGGAGTGGTCCGACATGAGCTGGGTGCCCTTCGAGTTGTCGAACGTGGCCTACAGATTTGGAGTCAACTACATCATCTACGCGCTGACGCATTGACCGCCGGACGTATGGCGGGGATTAAGGAGAGTTGAATGACCCCTGGAACGAGCGTACACGACGAGCGCATTGCCGAGCGGATCGACGCGATGCTGGAATCCCAGAGGAAAATCCTGGATCAATTGCGGAAGATCATCGTGGGTCAGGACGATGTCATCGAACAGGTGCTCGTCGCCGTCTATGTCGGCGGACATTCGCTGATCACCGGTCTGCCGGGATTGGCGAAGACGCTTCTGGTGCGAACCATCTCCCAAACCCTGGGGCTGTCGTTCAAGCGCATCCAGTTCACGCCGGATCTCATGCCGGCGGACATCACCGGCACCGAGATCATCGAGGAGGACCGGA
>CAYRCA010000092.1:0-11470 GCA_964422565.1 uncultured Acidobacteriota bacterium
CCCGCCGCGTGCTCGTCGGGCGGATCGTGGTGGTGATGGCGATCTTCGTGGCGGGATACTTCGGCATCAATCCTCCCGGCTTCGTCGCCCAAGTGGTGGCTTTCGCTTTCGGTCTGGCGGCGGCGAGCTTCTTTCCCGTCATCCTTCTGGGCGTCTTCGACCGACGAGCCAACCGCGAGGGGGCCATCGCGGGGATGGCCGTCGGGCTCCTCTTCACGGCGTTCTACATTGTCGGGACGAACGCCGACCGGATCCTTCCAGGCGTCTCGGAACCTTTCTTCGGCAACTGGTTCCTGGGCGTCTCCGCGGAGGGTATCGGAGTGGTGGGCATGATCCTCAATCTGGTGGTGGCGTTGGTTGTTTCGCGGCTGACCGCCCCGCCTCCGGAGTCGATCCAGGTCATGGTGGATGATCTCCGCGTTCCGGCGCACCCCGGTCCGGCCCAGGTCCTGGACGAAGCGCACGAGTAATGGAGAGCGGCCCCAGCGGCCCCCGGCCGGACGGCGGCCCGAATCTCGTCGGGATGGGTCGGATCAGACGGATCGGTCCGGCGAGTCTTGGCTTCCTGGCTTCCTTGGGTTCCTTGACCGGAGCCTCGGGGCTGAATAGACTGATTACCCTACGAAATTTGGGAGTGTGGCGCGAAGCGCCAAACGGCTGAGTCCATCCTTGTCGAACGTTCCGTCATGGCCGATTTTCACCAGCAGGGAATCATCACCACGCTCCATGACCTCACCGAGCATTTCCAGCGGAACGACTACCTGGAGTCGCTGGAGAGGAAGCTGGAAGGGTACGCGTCGAAGCGGCGGATCGCCCTCTTGCTCCCGCTTTTGTTCGGCGAACTCAAGCGGCCCGACGTGATCGACCGGATTATTGGCGAGATCGGCAAGGTGAGCTACCTGCACGCGATCATAGTGGCTCTCGGCGGGGCGACCTCGTTGGACGATTTCCGGTTCGCCTCCGACTACTTCGACCGGCTTCGCGGCGGGGGGCGTGATCTTAAGCTGGTCTGGGTGGACGGCCCCCGCATCCAGGAGGTCCTCGGCGAGCTGGGGCGGCGCCGGGTTCCCCTGGGCGTGCCGGGCAAGGGGAAGTCGGTTTGGATCGCCATCGGATACATCGTCTCGCGGGGAGACTGCGATGTGATCGCCCTCCACGACTGCGACATCGTGACTTACGAACGCATCCTCCTGGGACGGCTTGTGGAGCCGGTGGCCAACCCCAACAACGAGTTCGAGTTCTGCAAGGGATACTACGCCCGGATCTCTCCCGCGGAGCGGACGATGAAAGGCCGGGTCACCCGCCTGTTCGTCTCGCCCTTCGTCGACGCGATGGCCGACATCGTGAAGCAGCGGAGGCTCTCGGAGTTGGAACAGTTCTTCCGCTACCACCACACGTTCCATTACCCCCTTTCGGGGGAGATCAGTCTGACCACGCGCTTGGCCCAGGGAATCAACATCGCTTACGACTGGGGCCTGGAGGTGAGCACTCTCTCGGAGGTCTACGGGCGGCTCGTCCCGCGGAAGATCGCTCAGATCGACTTGGCCTGCAACTACGAACACAAGCATAAGGACCTTTCACCGGAGAACTCCGGCGGCGGACTTCACCGCATGGTGGTGGACATCTCCAAGTTCTATTTGAGCTATATCCGTTCCCACGGCGTGCCCCTGGACGACAGTTTCGTGGAAATGGTGGGTGAGACCTACTACCAGAACGCGCTGCGCTTCGTGAAGATCTACAGCGACGACGCCGAGGTGAACGACCTCGTCTTCGACCGATACGAGGAGGAGTTGGCCGCGCGCCACTTCCGGGGCTTTCTGACGGAGGGTTGGGAGGAGCTGGCACAGGCGTCGGGCGAGCCGGTCCTGGCCTCCTGGAATCGGATCTTCTACAGCATGTCCGACATCTATAGCGGTCTTTGCCAAGCGGTCGAGTCGGACAACGCCCGCTGACTTCGGGCTCCGATACCTGGCAGGCCCTGCCCCGATTCGCCGAACGGGCTTGGGAGATACCCTGCGCTAAGCGGGAGGGGATTGCCGCCCGTCGTTCCAGCCCCGGTTGAAGGGGAGGAATCATGTGGCCTTGCCCTGCGGGTGTAGGCGTCCACCACAACACGTTGCGAAAGATGAGGGACGACGGGGAGATCCGGTACAGGTTGAAGGATCTGGAGGCCCTGGTTGAGTTCTGGGTCTGTCTTGTGCCGAACTTCTGAGCCGGGGCGGACGGCCGTGACTGGAAGTTATTGGGGTGAGGGTGGGTGAGGGTAGATAGCAAGATCTACAAGGCGGTGGTAGACTGGCGATACATCGACCCCATCCCGCCGACCTTCGTCGGCGGAGATTTCGGCCTCTTGCTGTTTGTCGGCGCGGCTGTGGGCTGTGGCCGACCCTACTGGACGAGGAAGATTGCCATGGAGAGGACCATTGAAAGACTCGTGGACGGATTGGAAAGGAAGGAACTGTCCCGCCGTGAGGTGATCCGAAGCCTGACCGCGATCGCGGCGGCGTCGGGAGCGGCCTCCGCGCCGGTTCGGGCGGCCCCCCGTGCCGAGAACACGTTTCAGGCCGTCGGCCTGAATCACATCGCCCTTCGGGTTACGGATGTTCCCCGTTCCCGGGATTTTTACATCCGGCATCTGGGCATGAGCGTCATGAGCGAAAGCTCCGGCAGCGCTTTTCTCCGCTGCGGCGACGAATGGGTGGCGCTGTTTCGGGGCGGGTCGCCGGGGCTGGATCACTACTGCTATTCGGTGGAGGGGTACACCGTGACGGGCGCGGCGGAGAAACTTCGGGCCGAGGGATTCCAGCCCCGGACGGTGGGAAACCGGATTTACTTCCCGGATCCGGACGGTCTGACCGTCCAGCTGGCTGCGCCCAATTTCCGCGGGTGAGGGTGGGGGGATCGGCGCCTTTGCCGCGCGAGACGTATGGGCGCAACGAATATTGTTGCGCCGTATCCGAACTTGTGCTATTGTGGCCAACACCGGAGGACTGATGGCGACGCCCGCATCCCAAGTCGAGAGGGAGGACCTGTTTCGCGGGAAGGTCGTTTATCTTACCCGTCAGTTTAAGAGTCAGAGCCGGTTGGCGCGGCTCCTGGAGGTCGATCGCTCCCGCGTCTCCCGCTGGTTGAGCTCGGAGGCGCCCGACGGGGAGAACCGCGGCAAGCTCGAGGCCCTGGAATTCGTCTTCTCCCGCCTGACCTTGTTCCTGGCCCCGGGGACGGCGGAGAAGTGGCTGCTGGGCCTCAATGCCCATCTCGGGAACCGGCGGCCCATCGACCTGATTCGCGACGGGCGGGTGGCCGAGGTGTTGGCGGCTCTCGAACAGTTCGAGGCCGGTGCCTACGCCTGAGCGGCCGTTCGATCGGCGGTGGAGTTCGGTATTCCAACCATCCATGACACTGCATCGGGTCTTCACCTGGGACGGTTCGACGGATGGCGACGTAGCCGGCGGTCCGCTCTTCGTCCCCCGGAGGCGGCAGGGCAGTGGTCGCCACGACAATCCGGAACTGTACGGCGCTTTCTATTGCTCTCTGGAGCCCGCGTCGTGCATCGCCGAAGCCCTGCAGCCGTTTCGAAACCAGTCCGTTGCGCAGAGCGACCTGTCCCGGAGCGACGGTTTGTGTCTCGCGCTGGCCCGATACGATCTGGGGGTGGATGCCGATCTGGCCGATCTTGACGATCCGCTCGCACTGCATTGTCGAGGGTTGAGGCCCTCCCAGGTGGCGACCCTGGAACGGCAACTCACGCAGCGAACCGCGGCGCGGATCTACGAGGAGGGCGCCGCCGGTCTTCTTTGGTGGTCGGTGCTGGAGTCGCTTTGGATCAACGCCACCCTTTTCCTGGAACGGGTCCGGGAGAACCTGGCGACGGCGGACCGCCCCGTTGTCCTTTCCGTCGACGATCCCCGAGTGGTCGCCGTGGCGGGGAAACTGGGGATTCGTCTGGGATAGCCGACCAGTTCGTCCCACTCCCCTCAGCGGGGGACCGTCCGCGTTTCCGCGGCTTGAGCCGCGACTGGTTCTCTCCCGTTTGTGAGGACAAGGACGAACGGCCCGAGCATGCGCCGCGGGCGCTCCGGTGTCTCCGACTTGGAGACGGACCAGGCCGGGACTCCATCACCGGGATTCCTCGGTGCTTGACTGGGAAGCGAATTCGGAGGATGGTGGATCGTATTCACCCACGGCTTCCATGGAACGTCGTCCCGCGAGAGCCCCGTCGCTCAGGCGTGAATGGAGCGGGGCGGTGTGGCGCCGGCGGCCCGCCGGCCAGATCGCCGCGGGGGGAGTGAGTCTTCCAGGTTTTGAGTCTTGGGTGGCGAAGAGGCCGTGTCGTTGCCTTATGGAGGTAGGAGAAAGGAGAACACCTCAATGAAACCGAGGGCTGAAGATGTCGGCGGGGTCACGGTCCTGAGCCTCGAGGGCAAACTGACCGTCGATCACAGCGCTCGAGAACTGGGCCAGACGGTCCGCGAGTTGGCCGAGTGCGGCCGGGTCGACGTCGTCGTGGACCTGGCAAAGGTCGACCTGGTCGACAGTCTGGGCATCGAGGCCATCGTGGCCGCCCACATCAGCGTCACCCGACGCGGCGGCCGTCTGGCGGTCGCCGGAGTCACGCCGAGGGTCCGGCATCTCTTGGATATCACCCGTCTTTCCGGAGTGATCGAGATCCACCCGGACCGCGACCGCGCCTTGTCGAGTTTTCCCGATGCCCGGATTTGAAGGCCGCGTCCCTGTTTGGAGGCTCTCGAACGATATTGATAATCCCGCCGTGAACGAACTCAGCCGATTTCTTCCCGGCGGCATCGTCCGGGCCGTTTTTGTCGATCGTCCCAACAGGTTCCTGGTGCGCTGCCTTCTCGACGGCCGGAACTTCGTTGAGGCTCAGATGCCGAATCCCGGGAGGCTTGCGGAACTGCTTCTGCCCGGCGTTACCCTTCACCTTTCGGAGGTCCCGCCAGCCGCGGTGTCGGGTCCCGTCGGGAGGCGGCGCCCGAAGGGGACTCGGTCGGGGTCCGGGACCGCCGGAAGAAAGACCCGCTACACAGCCTGGGCCGTGGAGCGCGACCAGAGCCCCGTTTTCCTGCACACCCACAAGACGAACGCCGTCGCTCGGTATCTGCTGGATCGGGGCCGCGTTCCCGGGCTTGAATCGGCTCGGGTGGTGAGGGCGGAGGTCGCCCACGGACGCAGCCGATTCGATTTCCTCATGGAGGACGAACGCGGACGGTTCCCGCTCGAGGTCAAGTCGGTGACGCTGTTTGGCAACGGCGCGGCCATGTTTCCCGACGCCGTGACCGAGCGGGGGCGCAGGCACTTGGTGGAGCTGGCCGACATCGGGGACGAAGCCGCCCGGCGAGGCCTTCCGAGGCCGGTCGTGCTGTTTCTGATTCACTCCGACCGGGTCGATCGTTTTCTGCCCGACTACCACACCGACCTGGCGTTCTCCCGCACATTCATCGATGTGCGGGATCGGATCCGCATCCTGCCGGTTTCGGTCGGCTGGAGCCCCGCGCTGCGGCCGAACGGCCATGTCCGGCTCGTCGACGTTCCCTGGGAGTTTGTGGCAAGGGAGGCGGGGAATAGGGGATCGTACTTGCTCCTTCTGCGACTCGACGCGCCGGCGCGAATCGCCGTGGGCCGCCTGGGAGAGGTGGCTTTCGAGACCGGCTGGTATGTCTACGTCGGTTCTGCGATGACGAATCTCACGGCGCGGATGGCAAGGCACTTGCGGAGGCCGAAGACGTTCCATTGGCACGTCGACGCGCTGCGCGCGGCGGCGGTCGAGTGCATGGTCTTGCCGATCCGTTCCTCGCGGCGGGACGAGTGCGCCGTCGCCCGGGCGCTGTCGGCGATCCTGACCCCCGTTTCGCCGGGGTTTGGATGCTCCGACTGCGGCTGTCCCACCCATCTTTTCCTGAGCCCGGAGAAACCGCTCTATCGCCGCGAGTTCCACGATGTGCTCGAGCGTTTTCGTATGCGGAATCCGCCGTAGGTTCAAGACCGAATTGGCCAAGCCGCCGGGACGTCAAGTATGGCGGGCTGCGGGCCGGAGCGGTCGCCGGACGGTTCAGTTGGCTCGGGCTCGGATTCCCCCTTTCAGCTCCTTCAGCAGCGCGATCGATCTGGCGATGAGGATCTCGGCGGCGTCGGGCCGGAAGGGGCTGATGTTCACCTCGTATCCGCCCTCCTCGAAGGCTGCGGCGGTGGCCAGATACCCGGCGCCGCCGTTACAGATGGTGATGACGAAAGTGTCGCGGAAGGGGGAGTTCTTCTTGATTGCGCTCCCGATCTCGTTGAACACCTCGCAATCGATTCCCAGGATACCGATGTCGCCGACGGCGGCCGCATTAATGGTGACGTGCTTGACGCTGTTTGCGTTCGATGGATCGGTCTCCCGGCGGGAGGGAAGACGCAGCCGCTCCCGGGTGGTCTTGATCTCCCTCACGACTCTGGTCTCTGTGGTTCGCGCGAGGATTTGGGCCACCTCCTCTCCCAGAAGGGTTCCGAGAAGGACCGTCGGCGAGATTCGGCCGGGCTCGGTGTGAAGTGTGGGCACCACGTACCACGGGTCGATGTCGCCGGAGGCGCCCGCGAAGGCCGCGCTGATGTGGTCGGTTCCCTGGATTCGTTCGACGAATTGTTCGGCGATCCCCAGAACATCGCCGCTGATCAGCCGGTTCGCGGACGTCAGCGAACGCGAATGGCACGCGTAGTTGAAGAACGAAGCCAGCGGCGAGCCGTCCGGTTTCACGATCTTCATGACCAGCACTTCCCGGTCGATGGCGGCATCGGGATTTCTTCCGAGCCTGACGGTTTTCCCGTCGCCGGTCGGTTCCCGTCGGCTGACCGAGATGGGTGAATGTCCCCGGCCGACGGCGAGTTCGGCGGGCTGGAGATTCCGAAAGGCGGCTTCAACCAGCAGAATAATCTTCTCGATGAGGCGTTTCGTGTAGACGAAGTTGTTGGGATGAGGCCAGAGGTCGTTCATGAGGATGACCGGTCCGCTGTGCGTATGCACCGCCGCCAGGAATAATTCGCCCGGCTGGAGTTCGAAACGATCGAGGAGGGGCTTCTGGAAAAAGTTGAATGTGGCGAAGAAGCTCGCGACGTCGCAGGAGATCAGGACCAGGCGCTTGCTCCCCCGCTGGAAGACGAAGGCCCGCGCGTACAGCCGGTCGTGGACCCCTTCCGAAATCCGCTCGTGCTGAGAGGAGTATCCCTGCAGCGCGACCGGCCCTTGGGGCGTGATGTCGATCTTTGCTACACCGGCGAGGAATTTGTCCCGCTCGGGGAGCTCCTCCGGCGCAAGGCCGACCTGGATGAGGAGTGGAAACAGAAGAAACGACAAAGCCGCGGGACGGCCAAGGAACCCCATGCCCGAACCTCCCTCCCCAAAAAGACCCGCGCGACACTATGAATCGCACGGGATGGGTTGAAGACTTAGACTCCGGAAGTCGTTCCCGGTTCCTGCCCCGCCGGTTCCGGTTTCCCTTCGATCACAAAACAAGTGACCCGGGACACATAGCGACCGTCGGTGTTCCACCAAAGGCGCCCTCTGACCGTCTCGCCGGCCCGAAAGGCGTAGGTCCATTCGGCTTCAGTCGGCAGACGCGCGCCGATCCAGGCGAAATGGGCTTCGGCGTCATTCAGCGTGACATAAACCTGGACGTCCCCCGTCCCGCCGGCGGGTGTGGGAGGCGGGGAGGATTAGGATTCGTGTCCCCCGACACCGTACACCGTCAGGCCGCGCGAGAGTGCGGCGGCGGCTTGTCTGTCGTCGTGCGTCCAGAACTCCAGCGGCTCGCCATCGCCCGCCAGCGCCAGCACCTCGGCGGTCGCCGCGTGGATCGCGTCGAGCGCGCGAAGGTTGACCGCAAAGGAACTTCTCGCCCGCTCGATCACCGCGTCGTCGATGGACGCCAGGTCCAGCATGGCGAGCAGATCGGACAATTCCTTTCGCTTGACCGCCGTCTCAATGTCGTCGAGGTCGCCGAGTAGCCGCAGGCGGTCGACGGCGCGGCACGCCTCGATTTCGACGATCCGCCGAAGACACCACGAATTCGTCGCCGGTCAGCGGAACGGAGGGGCCGGGTTCGGAGAAGAGAAGCCGGAGCAGCGCGCTAGCGTCGACGTACTTCATCCGGATCCTCGCGCACATCGCGAAGCGACGCCTGGATATCGACTGGGGGGCCATCCAGTCCGGAAATGTGGAGCTCGTTCCATTTCTGCGTGCCGGGCCGGAGCCGACCCTCGCGCGCCAGCCGGTCGCGCCACGGCAAGGGTTCGGCTGCGAGCGGCCCCAGTTCGGCGATCGGTTCGTCCCGGTCTTCGGAGTGTCGTGGATTCCACCACCGGTCCTCTTTGGCGACGGGTCATACTAGAATAGGCGCGAGGAAGGAGTTATGGAATCCTCTTGACGAGGGCGTCGCGATTTACGAGTATCTGCGGGCTTTCAACGAGTACGGCGGGAGACCGGTTTACCCGTCCCACCTTTTGAGCGCCAAGACCGCGTTTACGTTGGCCGACGAACGGCTCGACGCGTTGGAGGAGGCGGTCGACCGGTTGAACCGCGCCCAGGTTTCCGTATATGGGATCCGACGCCAGGGGAGTCGAAGTGGGAACGTGATCGTGCGCCAGGAGCCGAGCGGTCTGATTGCTACCTATCGAACCGGGATCGGGAGACTTTGAGCCCGCCCCGCGAAGCCTTCGAGATCGAAGTCCGGACCCCCAATTTGTGTCCTCTGTGCGGAGCGGACGATCCTTTTCGGCGGTTTCGCAAGAGTGGCTTCGACTACCATCAGTGCCGCGATTGCGGGCATCTGTTCGTTTGGCCTCTTCCATCGGCCCTGGAGACGAACGAACACGCGCGGAAGAGCTACACGGCGGACTATCTCGATCGGAGCCGGGCGTGGTTCGAGGAGCTGGCGGAGAGACGCACGAGGGTCCTTAGACCTCGGCTGAAAGATCGTCCGGAAGCCCAGATCCTGGACGTTGGCTGTGGATACGGATTCTTTCTGGCGCGGGCGTGGCGGGAAGGCTGGCGGGTGGTTGGAATCGAGGCCGCGGCGGAACCATCCCGTCACGCGAGGGAAGAGCTGGGGCTACCCGTGCGGGAAGGGGATGCCGCTGTCCTGATGAGTTCTCCCGAGGTTGGCGAATTCGACGCGGTGACTTTCTGGCACGTGCTCGAGCACGTGGAGCGCCCGGCGGAGATCTTGCGGGCGGCCGTCGAACGGTTGAAGCCGGAGGGTTTCCTGGTCCTCAACTCGCCGAACATCGATTCGGCCGTCTACCGTCTCGTGGGCCGCCACTGGAGCTGGATCTATACCCCGGGCCACCTCCAGTACTTCCATCTTCGCGGACTCGTCCGCCACCTTGAACGTTCGTTGCCCCTGCGGACGGTCCGCGCCGAAACCTGGACGGACGCGCCCAACCTCTACTTTCTGCTGGAGGAGGCCGCGCTGCTTGGAGTGGCCCGACTCTTCGGCCGCCTGCCGCGGCCGTTCCGCACAAGGGGCCGTTCGGTTGTTGAGAGGTTTGTCTACGGGCAGCGTCACCAGTTGGGGATGCAGATGCTGCTGAAACGGATCTACCTTCGAACCCCTTTCCTGGATCGTTATCTGCGGCGAAACGACTTGGGGCACGAGTTTCTGCTGATTCTCCGAAAGATCTGAATCCCCGTCGCGGGGGTTCCGCTCTGCTGGAGCCGACACGCTGGACCCGCGGCAGTCAAAATATGATCGGCGACGGCGATGTCGCCGGCTTGGGAGCCGGCCGGTCGCACCCGTTTTTGATACACTTATTCTAATAAAAAGCCGTCGAACCGCTTTTTGAAGCAATGGCCGTCCACGAAGAATCCACACGCCGGCGGGTCCTGCGCATCCTGAAGGATCGGGGGGGGGACGTGTCGATCAAGGAATTGTGCGGCGAGTTGGGCCTCTCGCCCATGGCCGTACACCGGCAACTCGATCTGCTCGAGAAGGAAGGCCTTGTATTTTCTCAGGCGCGGAAGTTCGGCAAGGGACGACCACCGAAGCACTTCTTCTTGACCCAGGAAGGTCACGAGGGCTTTGAGCGCTCGTACGACGAATTGGCCAACGATGTTCTGGTGGCTCTTCGCTTCGTGGACGGCAAGGAAAAGATCAAGCAGGTTTTCGATTCGCGTAAGAATCGGCAACTCGAGGAGGCGCGCGGTCGAATTCTGGGCACCACTCTCGAGGCTCGGATTCACTCCCTGACGGCGATGCTGACCGAGGACGGTTATATGGCCGAATGGCGGAAGGTGGGCTCGAATCGGTATGAGATCCGGCTCATGAACTGTGCCGTCGATCGAGTGGCCCGTCGCTTTCCGCAAGTGTGTCTCTGTGAAGAGGAGTTTCTTTCCGAGGCGCTGGGCACCCGGGTCCGTAGGAACCGTCACATTCTGCAAAAGGACCAGTTCTGCTCCTACGTGGTTGAACGCGGGGACGGCCGAGGGTTGGCCGCCGGCGCGGAGGTCTGAAGCGCAAGACAACCCGGCAGGCCTCCCCCCCGCAGGGCGGCGGCAGAGTGGCGGGCGGGGTGCAATCGGTCGCTCCCCGGCGATCCGCCGTCCGTACCTCCCACCACAAGTTACTCCTCCCCCGCCTCTGGTATACTTGATCTATATTTTGTTATATAAATAGCTTTTTGTGCGTACGAGCATTGATCGAGGAGGAGAAAGAACTGTGACCTTTGTAATCACCGAAGCCTGCATTGGAGTCAAGGACACGGCGTGCGTCGACTCCTGCCCCGTGGACTGCATCCATCCGCGCAAGGACGAGGAGGAGTTTGAGAGCGCACCGCAGCTTTACATCGATCCCGAGGAGTGCATCGACTGCGGCGCCTGCGTGCCGGAGTGCCCTGTTGAGGCGATCTTCCCGGAGGACGAGGTGCCCGAGCAGTGGCAGAGCTACACTGAAATCAATGCGGAATGGTACCGCCGCAACGGAGGCTAACGCCGCGGCGTAACGGATCCCGAGGCCTCCGGCGTGTCCCCTCTGGAAGTCGGCGCTCTTCCGCTGGGAGAATAGACATCCATGGCGAAAGAGCTGCTGCGTGCGGGCTGGTTGGAGGCCTTCCACCGTGTGGATCGGCGAATCGTTCGGTGGATGGCGCGCCGCGGAATTACTTTCCTGCGATGGAGTGTCGGGATCGTATTCCTCTGGTTTGGCGCTCTCAAGTTTTTCCAGGGGCTAAGCCCGGCCGAGGAGCTTGCGGCGCGCACAATCGCCATGGTGAGCTTCGACCTGGTTCCGGCGGCGGTCAGCCTCCCTCTTCTGGCCGTTTGGGAGTCCGCGATCGGGTTGGGTTTGCTGCTGGGGAGAGGGATGCGATTCACGCTTCTCCTCCTCTACCTTCAGATGCCGGGAACCCTACTGCCGGTGGTCCTGTTCCCCGGGGAGGTGTTCCTGGTTGCCCCGTTCGTTCCCACCCTGGAGGGCCAGTA
>CAYRCA010000093.1:0-8621 GCA_964422565.1 uncultured Acidobacteriota bacterium
AGCCGTGATCCAGCGCGAATACCTCAAGAAGATCCGCCAGATCGAGGTCCGCACCAACAAGCTTTCGCAAAGTTTGCTGGCGGGCGCCTACCATTCCGTCTTCAGGGGCCGGGGGATGGATTTCGCGTTTCGGGTTTCGGGGCGGGCGGTTCGCTCGCGGCCGGTCGAGGCGCGCGGAGGTTTCGGGGCGAACTCCGAGGCGCCTCAGCGTATCCCAACAACGAACGGCGTCCGCGGGATTAATGGTCCGCGCACCCCCCTTCACAGGGTGCTTCCTCGTTGTCGAGATGGCCAACCCAGGGTTCCGCGGGGCGGCTCACCCCCGGCTACTCCGGCAAACCCCTTCAACGGCGCACCCGCGGTTCCGGCTTCACCGTCCACTCCGACTGTCGAACATTCCGTCCACATTCCGACAGGCCGAGAGAAAGTTGTGGACAGGGCCCTTCAATTTGCTCTAATCTTGCAGCCAAACGGGGTGTGCTGAGCCCACCGGACTCTCGAGGCGGGTCGCTTCCGTACGTTATCGACGGCGCATGTCTTTCGACCCACTCCCGAGTCGAGGCCCACTCCCCGAGGGTGCGTCGAACGACCGACCCGCGACTTCGCGGTTACCCGATTAACCCGAAAGGTTGGCGGAGTCGGTGTTGGGTGTCGGGCGATCGGTAGGTCCGATCGCCATCGAGCGAAAAGGAGGGACCAAATGCGCTACCTTTCAACCTTGGGCATACGCGCCGTGCCGACGCTGCTCGTGTGCCTTTTCGTTCACAGTTCGGTGTCGGCCCAGTTCGACACGGGACAGATCTCGGGCTTCGTCAGGGACGCCTCGGGGTTCATCATTCCCGGCGCCGACGTGGTCATTCGCAACGTAGCGACCGGCCTGGAGCGGAGGACCGTGACCAACGACGCCGGCTACTACGTGGCCCCCAACCTGCCGCCGGGCTCCTACACGGTGGCGGTGGAGGTCCCCGGCTTCAATCGGTTCGTCAGTACCGGGAACCGACTCGCCGCCGGCCTTACGGCGACGGTGAACGCCACCCTGCAGGTGGGCGAGGTGACCGAGAGCATCGAGGTGGTGGCCTCCCAGGCGGTCGTGCAATCCGACACAGCCACGGTGGGCAGAGTCATCGAGACGTCGGAAATCCAAAACCTGGCTCTCAGCGGCCGCAACCCGATTTTCCTGGCCTCGCTGAAGGCCGGCGTGGTCAGCGGCTCTCTCGCCGGGTTCAGTTACGCCATGACCTCGGGCGTCTCCAGCATCAGCGGCTCGCGTAGCCAGGACAACCTGATCAGCGTGGACGGCGCCGTGGCCACGCGCACCCGCGCCCGGGGCACCAGCATCGGCTCCGTCGACCTGGAGACGATCCAGGAAATGCAGGTGCTCACCGCCAACTACGGCGCCGAATACGGAGGCGCGACCGGGGGACAGATCCGCTTCGTCACCAAGAGCGGGCAGCGCGACTTCCACGGCAGCGTCTACGAGTACTTCCGCAACGAAAAGCTGGACGCCAACACCTGGGCGCGCAACCGCGCCGGGCAGGAGCGGGAGGCCCTGCGCTTCAACCAGTTCGGCTACATCCTGAGCGGCCCCGTCTTCATCCCGAACGGATGGAACGCGGAGCGGGAGAAGCTGTTCTTCCTCTGGAGCCAGGAATGGGTCCGCCACCGCCGGGAGTCGACCTCGATCCAGACCGTTCCCTCGCTGGCCATGCGGCAGGGGAACTTTTCCGAGCTGCTCGACCCGGCCAACCCCTTCTTCGGCCGGGAGCGCCTCGTTCTGGATCCCGAAACCGGCCAGCCCTTCCCCGGCAACATCATCCCGGAGGATCGGCTGAGCTCCAACGGCCTGGGGTTCCTTCGGGCCTATCCGGCGCCGACCCCCGGCTTCCAGCAGGGGACCAACAACTTCATCCAGACGCGGCCGCTTCCGACGAACCAGCGCAAGGAGACCCTGTCGCTCGACTGGATCGCCAGCGCCGACCAGACGTTCCGCTTCCGTTTCCAGAACTACAATTTCACGCAGCTCGACGCCTTCCGGGGCGGCTTCGACCTGGCGGTCACCGACTGGGACCGGCCCAACCGGACCGCCACGGTGAACCACATCTGGACGCTCAGCCCGACCACGGTCAACGAGTTGACCCTCGCCGCCAGCGTCGACCGGGTGTTCATCGAGGTGCAGCGGGAGGGCAACCGGTTTGCCCGCAGCCAGTTCGGCATCGACTACCCCTACCTCTTTCCGGAACGGAAGGAGATCGTCGACAAGATCCCGACCATCGGCATCTCCAATTTCGCCACCGTGGACGGCGGGCCCTACCCGGCCTTCTCCTCCGGCCCGATCTACACGGTCTCCAATAACTTCACCAAGATCTACGGCAACCACACGTTCAAGTTCGGCGGGATGTTCGAACGCTACGGCCAGAACGACTTCGACCAGATCAACGTGACCGGCGTTCCCGGCGGCACCAACAATCAGAACGGCCGGTTCATCTTCACCGATCTGCGCGCCGGCGCGCCGACCTCGGGCCTGGCTGTCGCGAACGCCGCGATGGGGATCTTCGACACCTACGCCGAGATCGGTCCGCGTGCCTACACGCCCTACCGCGCGAACGTCATCGAGTGGTACGTCCAGGACTCCTGGAGGGCGACATCCAACCTGCGGCTGGAGTTGGGCCTGCGGCACAGCATCGGCACCCCCTACTTCTACAGCCTCTGGGGCAACATGGCGGTCTTCGACCCGAGCCG
Organism: uncultured Acidobacteriota bacterium; assembly: GCA_964422565.1. Taxonomy (GTDB): domain Bacteria; phylum Acidobacteriota; class UBA6911; order RPQK01; family JAPXNP01; genus CAYRCA01. The sequence continues at coordinate 2,740 of CAYRCA010000093.1, forward strand.
ATACGACCCGGCGCGGGCCGTGGTGCAGGACCCGGCCACCGGTTTCATCCTCAGCGGCGATCGCTTCAACGGCGTCGTCATCCCCGGCACGGGCTGGCCGGACGCCGCCCGGGGACGCGTCGCCATCGCCGACAGCGGGGAGTTCGATCACCTGTTCAGCGGCGGAAACAAATATTGGGGCGAACGGCAGAAGGCCAACTTCCAGCCCCGAATCGGCCTCGCCTACTCGATCAACCCGCGAACCGTGATCCGGGCCGGCGCGGGCCGGTTCATGTCGCGGCCCGGCGTCAGCGACAACATTTTTCTGGGCGGCAATCCGCCGTTTCAGCCGATGGTCTCCATCGCGGCCGGCCACGCCGACGACCCGGCCGGCGGACAGTCCGCGGCCTTCCCCCAGTTCTTCATGACCTCCGATCCGGTCTTCAAGACCCCCTCCTCCTATAACTGGAGCGTCAACCTGCAGCGCGAGATCGGGTTCGAGACCATGGTCGAGGTCGGCTACGTGGGCCGCGTCGGGCTGCACTTGGAACGCGAACGAGATCTGAACCAACTCGAGGTGGGGACGCTGTTCCGGCCGGAGAACGCCGGAATCAACGTGAACGTGCTGCGGCCCTATAAGGGCTTCGCCTTCATTCCCATGGGCGAAACCGCCGCGCGCTCCCAGTACCACGGCCTGCAGATCGAGGCCAACCGGCGCTTCACCGGCGGGTTCAGTTTCGGCGCGGCTTACACCTACGCCAAGAGCCGGGACAACGCCTCGGGCCGCCGGGACCGCCCGTACTATACGTTCGACATGCGGAGCTTTTGGGGACCGTCGAGTTTCGACATCCGCCACATGATGAAGCTTCACTATGTCTATGAGGTTCCCTTCCTGCGCGGCCGCTCGGACCTGGCTTCCAGGATGCTCGGCGGCTGGCAGGTCAGCGGCGTGACGCAGTTCCAGACGGGAACGCCGATCACCATCGGCACGGCCGACGATTTCGCGGGCATCGGCGCCGCCGACCTGCAGCCCTGGAACTTCTCGGGAGACCCCAAGCTGTCCCGGGGCGATCGCGCCTTCGCCAACGTTGCCGGGGACGGCAACCAATGGTTCGCCACCACCAACGCGGACGGCAGCCCGATCTTCACCGCGCCGGCCCAGGGCACCTTCGGCAACCAGACGAGAAACCAGCTGCTCCACAACCCCGGGCTCCAGATCTGGAACCTGGCCCTGTTCAAGAACTTCGCGGTGGCCGAGGGCCAGAACCTGCAGTTCCGCGCCGAGGCCTTCAACCTGCCCAACCACCCGAACTGGGACGGCGCCACCACGAATCCGCGCAGCGCCGCCTTCGGGCAGGTCACCAGCAAGAGCGGCAACCGCAACGTTCAGCTCAGCCTGCGCTACAGCTTCTAGCGTGCTGCAACCGCTGACTTAACCGACCCCGCCCGGGCAACCGGGCGGGGTTCTCTATTTTGAGGGGCGTGTTGCGGCGTAAGAGGGTGGCTGGTCGGACCGGTCAGACGTCGTCGGACGCGTCGGACTTGTCGGACGGGTCGGACGCTCGGACGATCCTGGGTTGCCCGGACCCGGGCGACGCCTTCGGAGAGGCCGAAACGTCCAAGTGTCCATGTCCCGTGTCCATGATATACTTTCCTTCGTGAAAACCATTCCCGCAGGTGAGTTCAAGCAGCACTGCCTTCGCCTGCTCGATCAGGTCGGCGTTTCCGGAGAGCCTTTGGTCATCACGAAGCGCGGCAAACCGGTCGCCCAACTTGTACCCTTCCGGCCGTCGCCTCGCGACGACTGGGCGGGTGCGATGAGGGGAACGGGAGAAATCCTCGGCGATCTGGTGGCTCCTCCCGTTGCGGAGGCCGAGCAGTGGGCGGCGCTCCGGGAATGAGGTTGCTCCTGGACACCCACGTTTGGATGTGGCGGCTTCTCGATCCGGAGCGATTGTCGGATCGGGCCGAAAAGACGCTTGGGCACCGGGACAACGACCTCTTCCTGTCGCCGATTTCAACCTGGGAGGCTCTGGTGCTCGCGCGAAAAGGAAGAGTGGCGCTGCGGCCGTCCCCGTCGGAGTGGGTGAGCGAAGCGCTGAGGCGATCGGCGCTCACCGCCGCGCCCCTCACCCACGAGATCGCCCTCCGGAGCGAGCGGTTGGACGGCTTCGGCTCGGAGGACCCGGCCGATCGTTTTCTTGTCGCCACGGCGCTGGAGCACGATTTCGTCCTGGTGACGCAAGACCGGGCGATGCGGGAGTTCTCCGCGGTCGCGACGATCTGGTAAGTCTGCCAAGGGGCCTGCGGGAAACCGGGGAGGCGAATCGGGAATTGTCTCCGAGCGGACGGGCTTGTCGTCCGAGAGGTCCGACGGGGCAGACCGGTCCGACCAATGCCGGCGCTCAGTTGGAGGCGATCAGCGGAGACGCGACAATCTGGAAGGCGTCGTCGACAACCACTTCGGTGTCCCGAATCCGGTCCCGGACCGCGACCTCCATCCTGTAGTCGCCGGGCGCGAGATCTTCCAAGGGCACCGCGTTGATCAGGACGACCCTCTGACCCGAGAAGTACTGAATGAACTCGCCGGTGTCGTCCACCTCCTCGAACACCGTCTCCGTTCCGCGTTTGACGGAATACCGGACTTCCAGTTCCGGCGCGAAGGTGGTCTGATCGACTCCCGCGTTATAGAGCTGCAGGTAGACGCCCAGCCTTCCCGCCGCCGGGAAGGTGCGGTTCAGGCTGGGCCGGATCCACACGTCCCCGAGGACGAACATCTCGTTGTCCTTGGGGATTTCGTCCAGCATGCGGATGAAGTCGGAGAGCAGGAGTTGGCTGGCGGTCAACTCCTCCCCGCTGAAGGCGGGCGGTATGATCGCCTTGCGCAACACCCCTACCTTGCCGCTGTTGAGATCCTTGACCACCAGGTCCAGTCGGTAGCGCATTCGCCGCTCCACCGGCAGAATCTTCTGGTACAGGGACCTGCCTCGAAGCCCCCGCTCGAGTGAATCCGGCGTGAAGTCGACGGCCACATCGTCCTCAAACTCGGTAATAATACGGTTCGTGATGCTGGTGACGATCCCATAGATCGCCACCCGGGCCCGATGGCGCCCCCCTTCGTCCTGAAACGTCAAGTTCTTGTTCTCGAGCTCCAGCGTCACCGGCACCAGAACCTGCTCCTCGTTGAGCCGGAAATAGTCGTGGCGGGTGGTGAAAGGCAGGGGGCTGTCGAAGGAGACATTCACCTCGACCAGCTCCTTGAGGTCGTGGTACTTGAGCTCCGGGGGCCTCTGGATGAAGGTGATCGTCTCGTATCGCTGGAACGGATTGTCCTGGTGCCGCCGAAACATCAGGGGATACTCCTCCCGAAATCCCGGCGAGAAGAAGGGACGATCCTTCTTCTCCGCCAGCCCCATCTCCTCGGCCAGCGTCAGACCCGCGCCCGGGACGAACAGAAACGCGTCCTTCTCGTCGGCGTGCCGCGCGATGCGAAACTCGCCGGTCATGGTGGGGTCCACGAACTCGATCTCGATGTCCGATCCCAGCCCCTCGATGTGACGGTAGCGCCAAATTTCGAAGGGAAAGGTCCCGGTAGTGCCCCCTCCCTCGTGGATGGGCCGATGATACGTACCGCCGGAGGGTCGGGATTCGATTTCGGCCGGCGGGCCGTGGATGATGTAGATACGGCCCCGGTCGGTTCGCCAGCCCGGAATCGCGCTGAAGAACCACTCGTTCGCGTAGGCAATCCGCCGGTAATGCTCTTCCTTGAACTCGTTGGTCGTCGTTCTGGGGTCCGGATCCCTGCGAAACCAGAACTGCTCGATGAACTGCTCTTTCTCCTCTTCGGTGGTCAGGCTCTCAAAGACCGCCCTCTCGTCCGGAGAGATGATGTAGACGACGTCCTCCTTCAGCCACTTCTCGAAATAGTCCAGCGCCTCCTCGCGCTGAACGTCCCGGTCGCCCCGACCCTGGCGCTGAGCGGCCAAAAGCGGCGCAACCGCGATGAGAAGACTGAGAATCGTTACCCCAGACGAACCGAGAAGCGCGCCCTTCCTCATTGGACTTCGTCCTCCGAACTGCCGGTCTCCCAAGCGATGGCGATGCTCGTCGCTCCAGAGGCGCCAACGAACAGAGAAGCCCACCCGGACGCCCGGGAGCCTTGTCTATTTATACCATAACTCTCCCCGATTTCTCACCGAGGGCCGGCTTGCCCCGAAGATTTCAGGCCGCAATCCTCGCCGGTTCCCGCCGCTCGACGCGGATCACACCCGCTTCGCCGAATGGTCGCCCTGACCTCCCGCCCCGCTCCCACTTTTTCCTTCTAATTACCGGGATCATCTGCCATACTGGGCCTCAACCGAAGAATCGCCTACCCTCAGGTGGAGATCAAATATGGGAAAAAACAGCGTGCTGTTTTCCATTTTCCTCCTCTTCTGCGCGGCGCCGGTTTCCCTGTTCGGCCTGCAACAGGCGGGCGACAGGCCGCCCGCGGATCCCCAACCGCGGCCTCCGGAGCGGACTCAGCCGGACAGACAGCCGGGTCAAAGCACTCGAATCCCGGAGAGGCCGTTTCGTTACTTCCTTCTCACCGGCAAGATCGTTCTTGAGGACGGCAGCCCCCTTCGAGAGTCCGTCCTTGTCGAGCTCCGATGCGGCGGCAGGGTCGAGCGCCAAACTCACTCCGGTCCCGGGGGAGGCTTTTCGTTTCATTTCGACGACCAGTCTCAGGTCGAATGGTCGGACGCCTCGGTTGGGACGCCCGGTTTCGGCCGATCGGGGGGGGTCGCGGACGGCCGGTTTGGGCGTCTGGGTGGAGGCATGCCGGGTCAGGATACGACGTTGGATTTGTCGGCCTGCGACGTATCCGCCTCGGTTCCCGGTTTTCGCTCGAACACCCTCGCACCGGGGATCCGCCGCGCGCTGGACAATCCCGATCTCGGAACGATCGTGCTTTCGAGACTGGAGAACGTTGGCGGAACGACCATCAGTCTGAACACGCTGGCCGCGCCGAGGAGGGCCAGGAGCAGATACGACAGGGCCTTGAGGGAATTGGGCCGTTCGAAGCCCAACCTGGACAGGGTCGACCGTGATCTGAGCGAGGCGGTGAAGGAATATCCCGAATTTGCGGCAGCCTGGAAGCTTCTGGCGGACGTGCGCCTGGAGCTGCGGGACGAGGCCGGCGCTCGCCGGGCGTATGGGGAGGCCATCGAGGCGGACTCAAACTACATCACCCCCTATCTCGCGCTGGCCCAGGTCGAATCGCGGGCCGGCCAATGGGATGAGGTGTCCCGTCTCAGCGCGAGGGTCATCGAGCTGGACGCCAACCTGCCGGAAGCCCATTTCTTCAACGCGATTTCGGCCTACAACCTGGGAAAGCCCGAGCTTGCCGAGAGCTCCGCTCGAAAGATCCGTTCGGGTCCCGAGGTGGCGCGCTTTCCGAATGTGTACCACCTGCTGGGATTGATTTCGTGGGAACGCGGGGACTATGTGTCGGCCGCCGAGGAGTTGCGTCTCTTTCTGGAGGCGGTCCCCGACACCCCTTCGGCGAGTCAGATTCGGGACGCCCTTCTCGACTGGGAACGGATGGGATTGATCCCGAGTGAACCCGTCGATCCTTGACGCGGGCCGGGATAAACGGGGTGGGGCCGGAGTAGCAGGGAGATGCGCAGGCGGCACCCGGGTCCCGTTTCAGGAACTCAAGCCCCTGCGCACCCACTCGGGCAAGCCGCCTTCGTCCAGCCAGTCCGCAATTTGCCTCCAGGTTCGCAGCGAGCCCAGCACGGTCTGATAGTGTTGCAGCGAATGACGGCGGAGAAAGCCTCGATACAGCTCATCCCTCGAGAACGAGAGTTGCTCCGACGCCTGCCCGGCCGTCAATGTGTTCATCCAGTCCAGAGCCGGAA
>CAYRCA010000093.1:8631-11388 GCA_964422565.1 uncultured Acidobacteriota bacterium
TGGGATCCAGATTGAAGTCCCGAAAGGGCATCTGCTCCAGGACGCTTTTGAACGGCGCCAGAATCCGCGACGCCTGGCCGAAGGACATCAGATCGGCCAAGGTGAAGCTCCACTGGACGGGGTCCAGCGTCAGGTTCATGATCTTCCGGGGCTGATCGGAGACGAAGACCATCCTCACCCAGGTCTCACCTCCCTCCAGCACTCGAAACGTGATCGTCTGGAAGGCCGCCTCGAACTCGCCCGGGCCATAGGCGAAGGGCCCCCGCCCGGGATTCTTGATGAAGGCGTAGCCGAAGCCGTACTCCCCCAGAACGCCCTCCTCCGGGTCGTCCACGCTGCGAACGAATTCGGGCGTGACGATGAGGAAGCTCTCCTCCTTCAGGGGAACCAGGAACTGCGGCGCCGAGGCGCCCAGCGGCCGCATGGCGACGTTGAACTGATACACCTGAAGCCTTAGAATCAGCGTTTCGTAGGTTGATCCGATCTCTCGCAGGTCGATCACCTGCGACTGCTCTTTCTGGGGAAATCGCTCGAAACGCCCGCCGCCGATTCGACGGCCGAAGATCTGCGAGAATCCCATGCCGTCCCGTTCAACCTCCTCGCTCGGCCGCCAGCTGATCGGCTCCAACAGACCGGCCAGGACACCTCCGCCGGCGTCGGCGACGACCTGCGGCCTGCGATAATCGCTAACCCGCAGAAAGTATCGCATTACGAACTCGCGGATCTGATCCCGCATCCATTTCGCCGACTGGACGCGGGAGCGCCCGGATGCCTTGGGTTGATCGTAGAAGACCTCGTCGATCACACCCATGACGGGCATTGACCGCGGCCCGACGGGGGCCTTGCCGAAGAACCCACTGCTGCGATCCGGCCGGTTGTAGGTCTGAACCAAGTCGAATGAAGCGTATCCCTCGCTCCGCTCCCTGTCCTCGAACCAGCGCTTCAGCGCCAGGCCGTCGGACAGGAAACGCTCGGCGTTCTCGACAATCCAGCGGTCGTCCCCCCGGTTCGCTTCCGCCTCATGCGGCGCGGCCACAACAGTCGCCATCTCCAACACCTCTTTTCGAGATCGGTTTCACGGTTGGGTCGCCCCGACCCGCCGGCAGCTCCCGCGACTCTTTCGTCGCCCGTCGGAGGTCGCCCTCCGCCGTTTTCCGAGAATGACTCGGGAGAACTCGGGGCCGGGATAGGCGAGGGTATCTTAATGCGAAAAGGCCGTTGCCCGCAACCGACCGTCGGCGAATCGGGCGAATCGGCGAATCCCGCGGATAGGCGAAACGGCTTGGGTCGATGCGCGAATGGAGATCCCGTTAACGTCGGGTCCGGCGGACGACGCCATAAACCAGGAGCGCGCCCACGGCGGCGCCGGCGGCCCAGGCCACGGGGCTGTGTCGGATCACGTCCCAGGCGTCGCCGGCCATATCGATGGAACGGCGATAACGCAGGTAGTCGGCGGTCCGCTCCAGCTCCCGGGCCAGTCTGCCGGCCTCGAAGGGGCTTTCCAAATCCACGCCCAGCTTGCGGATCTGGGCCGCCAGCGACTCAATCCTCCGGCCAGCCTCGGACTTCAGCCCGGTGGTCGACTCCTCCAGGCGGTGCTCCAGACGACCCGCCTGGTCTCGAGACCAACCGCGGATTACCGAACGACCGGTCCTTTCAACGTAGCCCATCGACAACCTCCCGGCCATCCACTTTACCGTCCCGCCCGGCGCGAGGGCAAGTCGGGGCGAACGGAACTGAACGGAACGGAAGGCACGGGCCTCGGCCGGGACCCGGTTCGCCTCGGCCGTTCGGACCTGTCGGCCCTCACCGGCCGGCCTCCCCTTGCCCTTTCGCCGCCGGAACCGCAGAATCTTACTCGGGTCGGCTTTTTGTCGGCGAGGCCGCGGCGTGAGAAAGAGACCGGAGGAGTCGATGCCCAGAGTGATCGTTCTTGGATGCGGCCGAATCGGGCGCGCCATTGCCCGGGACCTTGCTACCACTTTCGACGTGACGGCGGTGGACGGAAATCCCGACGCCCTGGAGGCCGGGGGCGCCGTTCAGACCCTCCGGGCCGACCTTTCCGATCCCGACGCGATCCGCGCCCTGGTGAAGAACCACGACATCGTCGTGGGCGCCCTTCCCGGCGCCATGGGCTACCGCTCGCTCGAGGCGGTCTTGAGGGCGGGAAAACCCGCCGTGGACATTTCCTTCTTTCCGGAGGATCCGTTCCAGCTCGACCTTCTGGCCCGCGAGATGGGGGTGGCCGCCGTGGTCGACATGGGCCTGGCTCCCGGGATGAGCAACGCCATTCTGGGGCATCATATGGCCGAATCGGCCGAGGTGAAGATTTTCGAGTGTCTGGTGGGCGGCCTGCCCGTGGAGCGGGTCTGGCCCTTCGAGTATAAGGCGCCCTTCTCGCCCGCCGACGTAATCGAGGAGTACCTGAGGCCCGCCCGGTACGTGGAGGGGGGGCTGCCGGTCGTCCGACCCGCCTTGTCCGATCCGCAACTGGTGTATTTCGAGGGCGTGGGGACCCTCGAGGCGTTCAACACCGACGGCCTTCGTACCCTGACCCGCAGCTACCGCGTTCCCAGCATGCGCGAGAAGACCCTGCGCTATCCCGGACACGCGAACTTGATGCGGGTGTTCCGGGAATGTGGTTTTTTCGGAAGGGAGCCGCTAACCATTGGGAAATCGCGCATCCGTCCGCTCGACCTCACCTCCCGCCTGTTTTTTGGCCGGTGGGCCCTGGGGGAGGGGGAGGAGGAGTTCACC
>CAYRCA010000094.1:0-6092 GCA_964422565.1 uncultured Acidobacteriota bacterium
GATTGCCCGTCAGCCTCGTCCGCGCCGAACCCCGGAACCCCGTGAGGGACGAGGTTCACCCATCCGCCTCGCCAACCTCGGCCGACGGACACACTTTGGCCAAGAAGCACTCGGCGCACCGGGGACGCTGCGCTTTGCAGGTCCGGCGGCCATGGTGAATCAGGCGGTGCGAGAAATCGATCCACTGACGGGAGGGAATCCTCGCCATCAGGTCCCGCTCGATCCTGGAGGGATCTGACTCCTCGGTGAGGCCGAGCCGCCTCGACAACCGACTCACATGGGTGTCGACCACCACCCCGTCGGCAACCCCGAACCAGGTTCCCAGGACCACGTTGGCCGTCTTGCGGGCCACACCGGGCAGGGAGAGCAAGTCCTCCATACGACAGGGCACTTCGCCACGAAAATCCCGACTGATCGCCGTTGCCGCCCCAATCAGGTTTCGGGCCTTGTTCCGGAAGAAACCCGTGCTGCGGATGACGTCCTGCAACTCGCCGGGATCGGCGCCAGCCAAGGTGGCCGGGTCCGGATAGCGGCGAAACAACTCGGGCGTCACCAGGTTGACCCGCTGGTCGGTGCACTGGGCGGAAAGAATCGTCGCCACCAGAAGCTGGTAGGCGTTCTCATGCAGCAGCGCACAGGTCGCCACCGGGAAGTGCTCCTCCAGGCGACGAAGAACCTCATCGATCCTCCGGCGCTCCTTCTCGACCTCGACCCGTTGGTTCGCCATGCCGCTGTGTACTTCCAACAGGATTAACACGATTCTGTGCTCCCGCAAGACCCGGGAAGACCGGTCGGGAGGGGGAGAACGGAATCCTGAGAATCCTGCTAATCCTGTTCTAAGAAGATCCCCGGATCTGAGCTTCGAACCGGGCCGGATCGGACGTGGGTTCGGTACAGACATAGGCTTCACAGACGTAAGCGACGGCGCCCTCGGCGGGCGCGGTCCGTCCCTGAAGCAAAGGAATCGGGTCGGCGTCCCCGCCCTTCCCGTTTCCCAAGACCAACACCTTCCGGGGAAGATAAACAGAACGCAGGACTTCCAGGAAGGCCTCCCGCCCCGAGGGCGATCCCACGACGGCGATCTCCTTGACCGGCCCCAGGTAATCGTCCAAGACCCGCAGCCAATTGCTGAATCCGTGGGGAAAGCGAGGCAAGGCGGCGGACATGCGACGAAGCATCCTCTCGGCCATCTCCCGATACCGGTCGGTCCCCGTCAGCTTCGCCAGAATCAACAGGTTGTGGGCCGAGGTCGAATTGCCGCTCGGCGTCGCGTTGTCGAAATGCTCCTTCGGCCGGATGAGTAATGGTTCGTGATCGGACGGCGTGAAGAAGAAATCGCCCGAGCCCTCATCCCAGTAGAACCGGATCAGGGTCTCGGTCAATTCCACGGCTCGATCCAGCCAAACGCGCTCGCCGCTTACCTGGAAGAGTGTCAGAAACCCCTCCACGACGTGGGCGTAGTCCTCCAAGTAACCCCTCAGCCTGGCCTTCCCGTCCTTCCAGGAGCGCATCAGACGTCCGTCCCGGATCATCTCGGCCGCCAGAAACTCGGCGTTGCGGCGGGCGACCTCCACGTAGGAGTCGCGGGCGAACACGAAGCCGGCCTCGGCAAAGGCCGTCAGCATCAACCCGTTCCAGGAGGCCAGCACCTTGTCGTCCAATCCAGGTCGAGTCCGACGCCCCCGGGTCTCGAGCAAACGGACGCGCGCCCGATCCAACGCGCGGCGAAGTTCCCCCGGTTCGGCGCCCCGCTCGCGAGCCATCGATTCCAAGTCGCGCCGACAATGAAGGATGTTGCGGCCCTCCCAGTTTCCCGCCGCCGAAACCCCGAAAAAGTCGTTGAAAACCTCCGCGGTCGTTCGGTCGAGAACGTTTTCAATCTCCTCCGCGGTCCAAACGTAGAACCTGCCCTCCTCCCCCTCGCTATCGGCATCCTCGGCGGAATGGAAGCCTCCCGCCGGATGGCTCAGGTCCCGCAGGACATACTCGAGGGTTTCGTGAACCACTCGGCCGTACTCTTCCCGGCCCGTCAACTGGAAACCCCCCAGGTAGACCCGCGCCAGGAGCGCGTTATCGTAGAGCATCTTCTCGAAGTGGGGCACCAACCATCGGGCGTCGACGCTGTAGCGATGAAAACCGCCCCCCAGTTGGTCGTAGATGCCGCCCCGAGCCATGGAGTCCAAAGACCGTTCCACCACCTCAAGCGCCGGCGGCGCCCCGTTTCGACCGTACCAGCGCATGAGAAAACCAAGCGCCGCCGAGTTGGGGAACTTGGGCGCGTCCCCGAAGCCGCCGTACTGCCGATCAGCCTGCCGCAACAGCGCGCCGGCGGCGACATCCAGAGTCTCCTCCCCCAGTCGCCCTTCTCCCTCCGCCAGATAGGCGGCCGACCCGAGCGCCTCCACGAGCGCCTCCCGGTTCCGCGCAACCTCTTCCCTCCGATCCCGATGGAAGGCGGCCACGTTTCGCAGGACGGTCCGGAATCCCAGCCGCCCCGGAAGGTCGTGGGGAGGGAAATAGGTTCCCCCGTAGAAGGGGACCAGGTCGGGCGTCATGAAGACGGTCAGGGGCCACCCGCCGTGTCCGGTCGTCATCTGAACGAAGTTCATATAGATGGCGTCGACGTCGGGACGCTCCTCGCGGTCCACCTTGATGTTGATGAAGAGTTCGTTCATCAATCGGGCGGTCTCGTCGTCCTCGAACGACTCCCGTTCCATCACGTGACACCAGTGGCAGCTCGAATAGCCGACGCTCAGAAGAATCGGCTTGTCCCGTTCCCCGGCCGTCCGAAGGGCCTCCTCGCCCCAGGGATACCAGTCCACGGGATTATGGGCGTGCTGCAACAGGTAGGGACTGCTCTCGCGAACCAGGCGGTTCGCTTGCCGATGTGTCATTACCTGGATTCTATCAGACCGGCCGGCGCCGGGGACCCGAGGGTTGGGAGCGGGCGTCCCGGGTTCGGACATGGGGGTAGGCCGGGATGCGCTCGTCGGCGGTCATCAGCGTCGGGTCGAGAGCCGCAACCGGGAACGGACCGGAGGGGCGAGCCGGGCTCCCAATCAGGCTTCGGTCTCTGCCCGGAGCTTGTCGCCGAGTTTTCCCAAAGCCAGAGCCCGATGGGAGACTCGGTTCTTCTCGGCCGGCGTCAACTCGGCGAAGGTGCGGCCCAGGGGGGGGTAGAGGAAGATGGGATCGTAACCGAACCCGTGGCCGCCCCGAGGCGGATCCACAATCTCGCCGCAGACCTCTCCTTCGACCAGGAAGCTCCGCGACTCGGACAGCACCGCGCACAGGGCGCAGACGAACCGCGCCCTCCGTCCCCCGGCGGGCGCCGCGACGGACAGTTCCCGCAACACCGCCTGGATGCGCGACTCGTCGTCCGCCGCCAGGCGGGCCGAGAAAACGCCCGGACGGCCCCCGAGAGCGTCCACCATCAGCCCCGAATCGTCGGCGATCGCGGGAATGCTCGTCAGACGAAAGCAGTGCTCGGCCTTAAGGCGGGCATTTTCGGCGAAGGTGAGGCCGTCCTCGACGGCATCCGGAAGATCGGGGAAGTCGTCGAGGGAGAGGAACTGAACATTCAAGTCGGCGAGAACGGCCCGCAGTTCCAGCAGCTTGCCTCTATTCCGGGTCGCCAGAACGAAGCGCAACTTCCTCCCCCCGCAGGATGGCGCGCCCATCCCCCAACCGCTCCGCAATAACCTGCCGCTGCAACCCCAGCAACCGCTTGATTCCCGAATGGGCCAAGTCGAGCAGCCGATCCAGTTGACGACGATCGAAAGGTTTCCCCTCGGCGGTCCCCTGGACCTCGACGAAAGCGTCGCTCCCGGTCATCACGACGTTCATGTCGACCTGCGCCGACACGTCTTCCTCGTAGGCCAGATCGAGACAGGCCTCATCGCCCACGAGTCCGACGCTGACGGCCGCCACGTAATCGAGCAGGGGCGAGGCGTGAAGCTGACCGGCCAGCCGCATCTTCTCCGTCGCCAAGGCCAGAGCCACGAAAGCGCCGGTGATCGCTGCCGTCCGGGTGCCGCCGTCGGCGTGGATGACATCGCAATCGACCCAGATCGTTCGCTCCCCCAACGCGTCCAGATCGACCACCGAACGGAGCGCCCTCCCAATGATCCTCTGAATCTCCTGGGTCCGCCCGGAAGCCCGCCCCTTCGAGACTTCGCGTATCATGCGAGTGGCTGTGGAGCGAGGGAGCATCCCGTATTCCGAAGTTACCCACCCGGAGCCGGTCCCTCGTCGAAAGTGAGGCACTCGGTCCTCCACGCTTGCGGTGCAGATGACTCGCGTTTCTCCGCACTCGATCAGCACGGAGCCCTCGGCGTGGGAGATATAGTCGGGGGTGATTCGAGCCGGCCTCAACTCATCCAGCCGTCTCCCGTCTGGTCTAGGGGACATCGCGCCGTATTCTACATGAAGGGCTCATTCAGGGAAACGTGTCCCGCCAGCGTGGCGGCCTGACGGCCTTCGACGAGGAAGCGCACGCGCTGGATCTGGGGGACATTTTCCCGGAGGGAGCGGGTGACCGCCTCGATAATAGCCAGCTCCGACACGATGCCGCCGGGAAACTCGTGAACGCTGTCCAGACCCAGATCGACAACGGCGGTCCCATCCTCGAGAAGGTAGAATTGCCGCAGTCGCGCCGAACCGAAGGGAGACGGCGTGGCGGCGCCGCCGGGCGAATCGTCGCCGGTCGCCGAACGCGGTCCCCGGAACAGCTCCTGGAGCACTTGCCTCGCCACCAGACTCGGATCGTCGACCTGATAAATCCGCCGCTGGGAGGGTCGAAGGAATCCCGCGCTCCCGGGGGCGGCGCCCGGGTTATAGAAGAAAAGGGTCACGGTCATCTCGCCGGAGCTCCGCTCCTCGAATAGAGTCGCCTCCAGATCGAGCGGCTCGACCACGGCCTGTTCAAAGGCAAGATGTCGAGCCCGCTCGGCCAGAAAGATCTCGTACGCCAGCCAGCCGGCCGCCGCGACGAGAACCAGAGAAACAGCGAACCACCTGTATTCCCTCATTGGACCCAGGCAAACCTCCTGACGGCGCCCGCGACCCGTTCCGCCAACTCGCTTTGAAATTCCCGAGAATAGAGGAGCTCGCGGTCCACTGGATTGGTCAAGAAGCCGGCTTCGATCAGGACCGCGGGCGCCTGGACCGCTCCAAGCACCGCCAGCGGCGCCCGGACGACAGCGTTCTCGACCTCGAACAGGCGATTCAACTCGGTCTGCAGCAGACCGGCCAGCCTGCGACTCTCACCGAGGTGAGCCAGTTGCGCCTCGTCCCAACGCACGAGTCCCCCCACGCCGGCGCTCTCGTCCACCCCCCGGAGATCCGGATTCCCGCCGCCGCCAACCGGCTCATAAACGTACACGACCGGACCGCGCAGTTCGGGCGAAGGCGCGCCGCCGATATGAATCCCGATATACGCCCTGGCCTCGTAGAAGTTGGTCACGGCGCTACGCTGTTCGGTGGCCAGGGCCACATCGCGGAACCGAGTTATCAACGTCCGCTCTCCGCCCCGCTGCAACGCCCCATCGATCAGTCGACTCAACTCCAGGGCAAGCATCTTCTCCAGGACGTCCTGGTGGACGTCCACCCCGTAATCCTCTCCACCGTGGCCCGGATCGATCACGACCACACCGGTCTCGCGACGATCCCCCGGGGGGGCCGGATCGACCGCCGACGGAGGTCGAACCTCCCCCGCTTCGGGGGCGGAGTCCGGCGCGGCCTCGGCGCGACTTGCAGCCTCGGATCCGTAGATGTCCACCACCACCCGCGGTGGATCGGAGAAACGGTACCGGCGAAATCGGGCGAAGTCCCTGCCTTTCTGGATATGGAACCCCCCCATGGCCTCTTGCGCCTCGAACCGGATCCCCGAAACGAGATCCCTCTCGCTGGGCTGCTCGATGTTCCCGGGTTTGACCAGATGCTCGCCGAAGGTCACCGCCACGTGGTCGCGGAGATCCCGGACCTCGACCGGCGCGGGGAGCGAGGAGTGAAAGATGACGGACAGGTGGTCGGGATAGGTCAACACCTCGACCCGAACCTGGTTTTCGTCCAGTCTGTCGAGCCGGAAGCTC
>CAYRCA010000094.1:6102-11209 GCA_964422565.1 uncultured Acidobacteriota bacterium
AGCTCGTGCGGGTCATGCGGGAAAGCCTGCGATCCAGGATCAGGGGAAGCACGTTGTCGAGGAAGTCATCCGGGACATACCACTCGCCCCGCCGCCTCTGCCACACATCGCCGGAAACCAGGATGTACTGATCCCCCAGACGGACCAGGGGTCGATCGGACGTCAACTCCAGCGATCCCCGGGGCCCGGTCACGGTCAACCTGGACTCCCTTTCTCGCACGCCGAGTCCGAGCACCTCGGCCAGTTGATCGACCCGGCAGTAGTACTGTCCCTCCCGCACCCGGGTATCCAGCTGGTTCCCGCGGTCCCCGACCCAGATTTCGACCTGCTGTCCCACGGCGGTCCCCGCGAGAAACCCGAGCGCCGCCGCGGCCGGAAGAAAAGCGAGCCGGATCGACCTCACCAGACGTCTGCCCATAACAATCATTATAAGGAAGGCGGCCGGACGCCAGGTAGGCGGACACCGAAGGAAAGGCGTCACAGGTTTACAGCCCGACTGAGCTCCAACTCCGACTCGCGCACCCTCCGAACCGCCTTCTGATTCCTGGAGATCTGCGTCGCCAGGTTGGTGTGGAGCGAGTGCCCGGCCCGAAAGGCGCGGATTCGACCGATCAGAGGGTGTCCACAAAGGGACACGTCGCCGATCAGATCAAGAACCTTGTGTCGAACGAACTCATCGGGGGCGCGCAACTCTCCGTTCATGATCCCCGTGTCGCTGAGGACAACGGCGTTCTCGAAACTGCCTCCCCGTATCAACCCCTTCTTCAGCAGGTCCTCCACCTCGCTATGGAAGCCGAAGGTCCGGGCGAAGGCGATCTGGGAACGGTAGGCCCGTCGGTCCAGCGTGACATCAAGGCTCTGGCGGCCGATCGCCGGATGATCGAAGTCGATGTCATAGGTAATCGCGAAGATCTCGGCCGGTTCGATCTCAATATACTTGTCCGGCTCTTCCAGACGAATCGTCTCCTCCACTACCAGATAGGTTCTCTCGGCGCGCTGGACCGCCGTCCCCGCCTCATCCAGCATCTCCACGAAGGGTAGCGCCGAACCGTCGAGAATAGGAACCTCCAGCGAGTCGATATCGATGAACAGGTTGTCTATCCCGCAGCCGTACACGGCCGACAACAGATGTTCCACCGTGGACAACATCACGCCCCGCTTCATCAGCGTCGTGGCGAGAACCACACGGGAGACCCAACGCCGCACGGCCTCCATCTCGAAGCCCTGAAGGTCGAGCCGTCGAAAGACAATGCCGGTGTCGGGCGGCGCCGGTCGCAAGGTCATGGAGACCTCGCAGCCGGTATGAAGACCGATCCCCGATACCGACGCCGGCCTGGTGATCGTACACTGCATCGCCGCCGGCTCAAGCACGATGCGATCCAGAAGCTCGGCCCCAGTGTTTCAAGGCGGAGAAGACACCGCCGCGGGACCAGACTGTGCCCCCGGGCAGACACTGGTTGTGCCGAAAGAGAAACAGTCGTTGCCGGTGCGTTCCGGCGTTTCGGGGTCGGCGGCTGCGCGGTCGAGGGAACCTCGGAACGAGAAACCGGGAACCAAGAGCGCGGCGCCTACTTCTTGTCCGGCACCGGCTCCAGAAAAAAGTCGGGCGGGATTGAAGGATTGATGGTGATCTCCTCCAGGAAGCGCTGGCTCGACATCTCTTGGTCGGTGAAGATGTCGTAACGCAGGGGCATTCTCACGCCCTGGATCACGTGCCAGTTCGAGAATTCCAGTTCCCGCTTGCGGCGGATCCCAAGGGAGTCGATATGATGGGTCTCCAGCTTGGCCGGCAGATGGGTTCGCCGGTCGAAGAAGACGACCACGGCGTCGTTGGTGGCGTCGAGGAACTCGACGGCTTCGAAGTGACCCGCCCCGGCGACGTCATCGGGGCCATAGTAATAAAGATTCATGCCCTCCTCGTCCAACCGGTGTCGAAGAAGGATGCCCAAGTCCTGCTTGACCACCCTACGAAAATCCCGAATCTCATCCTCCGAGGCCTCCTCGACCGTGGTCCGACCCGACAGCGTCCAGCCCTTGCCCAACTCCAGATTGTAGACCCGGATAAACTCCCGTCTTCCCTCCCCCAACTGGAACCGCCATTTGGCGGGCTCATAGACGGTCCAATCCCAGTAACGGGAAAAGGCTCTCCGCCCCTTGCTGAACTGGAAATAGCGCCCATGGCTCGCGGTCCGCTCGACGTTCATGTAGGCGTCGCCGCCCATGGCCTCGATGGCGCGGGCGATAACCTCCCTGGCCTGGGAGTCCGGCGGCTCCTCGACTCGGGCGGCAGCAGTCGTCAACGGCACGGCCGCGAAGAGAAACAACATCCCGAACCGGCGGACAAATCTTCTTGACGTCATGGCATAGCCCTCGAAGCGCCGTCAAGGCGCCTTGAGCCGATCTTATCAGAAGCGCCCTCGCCAATGATGAGGGGACAACGGCGGACGTTGCAAGGAGATCGTCGCACCTCGGCCCGTCGTCCCGTTCCACGCGGCGCTCATCACCTCGCGTTTCCGTGTCGGCCGCGTCGGCTTTTCGATCCTCGATCCCCGGATCCCGGATACAATTGGGCAATGGAGGACCGGTACTCACGCCAGATCCTGTTTTCCGGAATCGGCCGGGAAGGCCAGGACCGAATCCGCTCCTCCCGGGTGTTGGTCGTGGGATGCGGCGCCCTGGGGTCGGTGACCTCCGAGATGCTCGCCCGCGGCGGCGTTGGTCGCCTGACCGTCGTGGACCGGGATTTCGTCGAATGGAGCAACCTGCAGCGCCAGAGCCTGTACACCGAGGCCGACGCCGAGCAGGGCCTCCCCAAGGCTTTCGCGGCCGAGCGGGCGCTGCGGGCCGTGAACTCGGATATCCAGGTCCGGGGACTCGTGGACGACCTGACGTTCGAGAACATTGACGCGCTCTGCGGCGAGACCGATTTGATCGTGGACGGCTCGGACAACTTCGAGGTTCGTTTTCTCATCAACGATTTCGCCGTCCGGGAAGGGATCCCCTGGGTCTACGGCGCCGCTGTCGGCAGTTACGGCCTGGCCATGGCCGTTGTTCCCCTCGAAACGCCTTGTCTTCGCTGTCTGTTTGACGAGCCGCCAGCCGCGGGAACGGGAGAGACCTGCGACACGGTCGGCATTCTCGCGCCGATCGTTCATGTCGTCGCCGCGTTTCAGGTGACCCAGGCGCTGCGCCTTCTGGTGGGGGCGAGCGCGGACCGGGGATTGCTTCAGGTGGACGTCTGGCACGGCGACTGGAGGCGCGTTTCTGTGGAACGGCCACCCGCCGGTTGCCCTTGCTGCCGCGACGGCCGGTACGACTTTCTGGCGGGGGCCTCCCAGTCTTCGACCAGTCGATTGTGCGGCCGAAACGCAGTCCAGATCAGCCCCGCGAGGAAGAGCCGGCTGGATCTTGAGCGCCTGGGGGGGCAACTGGGGCAAAGCGTCCGGGTCCGGTTCAACCCTCACCTGCTGCGGATCTTTTCGGGCCGTCACGAGATCGCCCTGTTCGCCGACGGCCGAGCCATCATCAAGGGCACCGACGACATCGCCGAGGCCAGGGCCCTGTATGCCAGGTACGTCGGGAGCTGAGTTCGATCCGACAGGTCAGGCAAGTCCCCCGGGGCCGACCTCGGCGACCCGGGCGCCGTCGGCATCCAGGTCGAGCACGCGATAGACCGAGGCCACGCCGGCGGCCGCAAGGGTCTCGACCATCCAGCGGCCGATCTCATCGTATCCATCATCGGCGACGGCCAACAGCGTCGAGCCTGATCCGCTGATGGTCAGGCTCAGGACCGAGGAATCCAGCTCCGGGGCAAGCCCCCGGCGCTTCAGAATCTCCGTCGCGCCGGGAATCAGCCCGGCCCGATACTCCTGGTGAATTCGATCCTCGACCGCCACCCGAAGCAGATCGCCCCGCCCTTCCATCAGCGCAAGCACCAGCAAGGCGCATCGTTGCAGGTTAAAGACGGCGTCCCCGAGGGAAAAGGTCTCGGGGAGGATGGCCCGAGCCTCCTTCGTGGAGACCGTGAGTTCAGGGATCACGGCCACAAAACGACAGTTCAGCCGGGCCGCCACCCGCTCGGCCCTCATTCTGGATCCGTCCACGCGCGAGATCACCCAGCCCCCCAGCAGGCTGGCCGCCAGATTGTCCGGATGCCCCTCCAGGGGATACGTCAGGTCGAGTGTCTCCTGGGCTCGGAGACGACGCCCGGCCAACCTCTCCGCCACCCTGACACCGGCGACCAGGGCGGCGGCGCTACTGCCCAACCCACGCTTCAGGGGGATCTCGTTCCGTACCTGGAACTCGATCCCGGGCAAGCCGACCCCCAGCGCCCCACATGCATGACGGAGGGCCAACTCGATGGCGTTCTCCTCGGCCCTCAGAGGCCAGTCGGAGGGCCAGCGGATCCCGTCCCCCGGAGCCACCGTCACACGAAGATCGAGATAGATGCCCAGCGCGGCGGATACCGTATCGAATCCCGAGCCCAGGTTGCTGGTGCTGCCGGGCACCCTTACCGTGAACGACTCAGGCGTCATCAGGCCCTCCGGTGTCTCGCTCCATCAATCGTCTCATCAGCTCCCGATCGGGATCCGTTCCGGTCCATGCGAGAAACTGCTCGGCGGCCTGCTCGATGAACATTTCCACTCCGGAGATCGTTTCCGCCCCCCGCCCCTCGGCCAATTCCAGCAGGCGGGTGCGAGCCGGATTGTAGACGAGATCGTAGACCAGGGAAAAGTTGATCTGTTCCGGCGCCAGGGGACACAGGTCGCTGAGCGGCGCCTGCCCGACCGGCGTCGTGTTGACGCAGAGATCCGCCCCGCCCCCGAGGTCCGTCGACAAGACCCACTCGATCCCGTGGCGGCGGGCAAACTCCTGAACTCGGTCGGGTCGGCGACCGACCACCAACACCTCCGCGCCGGCGAATCGCAGCGTCGCCACCACCGTCTCCGCAACCCCGCCGTTACCCAGAACAACCGCCCGCTTCCCGCTCAGATCCGGTATCCGCGCTAGAAGCGGACGCAGGAATCCGGATCGATCCGTGTTCAATCCCCGCCATCCCCCTTCGTGTCGGCACAGTGTGTTGAACGCTTCCCCCGACTCGCCGGGT
>CAYRCA010000095.1:0-4380 GCA_964422565.1 uncultured Acidobacteriota bacterium
GTGGATATACGTGGAGGAGTTGTTCGACTCGATATCGTACGCGGTCACGGTGAAGGCCGCCCGGATTCCGTCCGGTGAGACGACGGGTGTTCCCACTCTTTGGATGTTCCAGAGGTCCTCCGCGGTCATGGGCCGGCGGGTGCCCTCCCCCCGCAAGGCCGCGCCGAGTGCTGTCACGACTACGAAACCGACGACAAGGAGAAGTCCATGAAAACGGATCTGGATCATCGTTGCAGTCCCCCTCGGGAGCGCCCTTGGATACTCCCTCGACCAGTTTATTCGGACCCGGCGACCGGGGCAAACCGAGCGGGTCCGTGGGCGTGAGGTTTCCCCCGGCATGTCGTCCCGCGCTGGGCGATGCGCGGCTTCACTGAAACTGACCGCTGAACGGCCGAGGGCTCGGCGCGGCCGGTCGCGAGATCGCAAGGAGCGAGTCCGTGCCGACCGAAGTCCGCCGATTGCGGCATTCCGACCGTTGGTTGGCGCCCGTGCAACCGGGAAACATGGATAACGGCCCCTTCCTTTGCTTGGACGATGGATTCGATTAGAGTAGAGGTAGACCACCGAAGGGAGTAGCGGATGAAGCTCGGCAAGTTCGTGGAGATTTCCGTGGGAGTGCCCGACCTGGCGAAATCGCTGCCTTTCTACGAGAGGCTCGGTTTCGAGAGAGTGGACCTGCAGTGGGAGCCCTGGCCCTGGTCGGTGCTGACGGACGGTCTGATCACGGTGAGTTTGAGCCAATCGACGCCCGGTGGCCCCATTCTGAACTACTTCTCGGGTGACATGAGAGAGCGGGTCGACCAGCTCGAGGCGCGGGGAGTCCGGCTGACCCGGATCCAGGAGCGCCAGACCCCCGACGTTGTCGCCGCGCTGACCGCTCCGGAGGGGATCGGAGTCTCCCTCGTGGAGTACTCGGCTCGTCGAATTCCCAAACCTCGCGGGTATTCCGTCTCCAAGTGCGGTGTCTTCGGCGAGTTGGCCTTCGCCGTCGCGGATCTGAGCGCGGTGTTGCCGTTCTGGAACTCGGTGGGTTTCGAGAGGAAGCGCGGCAGCAGTCTGCCCTACCCTTGGGCCGTGATCGGCGACGACCTTATTACGCTCGGTTTTTACCAGACCACGGATTTCAACCGGGCCGCCCTCGTGTATTACTCCGACAACACGCCGGAACGGATCGAGCAGCTGACCTATGACGGCTTCGAGCCCTCGGGAGAGATTCCCAGTCCCGATTACGGGACGGGCCGGACCGTCCTCGAGCCCCCCGATGGCCAGGTGCTCTTCTTCCTTGAGTACCGGGATCGAAGCGCGGGCGCCGAAGACCGGTCGGTTCGAGGCCCCGCGACAAGGTCAATTCCCTAACCCGCGATGGACTCGATGCGGCTTACTTCCCCGGCGGTCAACTCGATCCCGTGAACCCGCAGGTCCTCTTTCATGTGTGCCTCGCTGGTGGTGCCCGTCAACGGCACCATTCCCGCCTGAATGGCGAAGCGGAAGACGACCTGCTCGGGACGGATTCCGAGCCTTCCGGCGATGGATGCCACCTCCGGATGGCGCAGGACGGAAGGATTCGCCGTCAGGAGGGAGAACCCCTGATACATTACGCCGTGGGTTCGACAGATCCGCCTCACCTCCCGATCCCAGCCCTGGCGGGCGAAGCACCGATTCTGTACCGCCATGGGCTTGACGGCGGCGTTCTCCAGGAGGCTCGCCAGTTGTCCGGCGTTAAGGTTGCTCGCGCCGATCATGCCGGCGCGACCCGATCTGTAGATCTCCTCGATGGCGCCCCAAACCTCCCGGTCGGCCTCCCCCAGGCCCGAGTGGGAATAGGGGCCGTGGAGAAGATAGGAATCCACATGGTCGGTTCTCAGATTGCGAAGAGAGGACTCGAAGGACTGGCGGACCTGGGTCTTGAGATCCGCCGTCGGATCGTAGGGAACCCGCTGATCGTGGCCGTCGATCGGCGTGAACTTGGTCTGCACCCACAGGGAATGACGGGGGACACCGTTGGCCGCCAGCGCCTCCAGGGCCTTCCCCACCAGTGCCTCCTCATAGTGCCTGGGCTGGTTGGCCGTATCGATAGCCCTGAAGCCGGCCCTCACGGCGATTCTGGTCAGCTCGGCGGTGGCGTCCTTCTTCCAGGCGGTTCCGTAGATGAATGAAGGTGCCGGCGCCTTCAAGAGTTCCTTCATTCCGATCTCCTTTTCAAACATCGGGTTGGGTATCCGATGGCGACCGTGGGTTCCGGGCGCCCGCCTCGGTCCGGACTTTTCATGAGGGGGCCTCCTTGTTGCCCAATTGAGCCTAAATTCGCCCGGATCGGAGAATGGCCGCGACCAGCCAAAGACCCAGCAGGCCGGCGATCAGGTAGCCCGCCAGACCGATGGCCGGGAACCCCAGGATGGTCGGACCCCGTTCCAGTTGCATGACCACGGAGGACCCGATGATCAGCGAGGCGATGATCATGCCGAACGTCAGCCGGTTGGAGGATCGGTCCATCTCCAGAATAAGTCGGCTCAGGCCTTCGTGGTGAAGAGAAACGAGGATCTGGCCTCGTTTGATCTTGGCCAGAATCTCCTCGAGGTCGGTCGGAAAGGTTCGGAACGCCGCCTGGTAGTCCCTCCAGGTCTTGGCGATGCGTCGGGCCGCCCTCTTGGGATCCATTCGGCGGGCCAGGAAGGACTTCACGAAGGGCTTGGCTTCGGCGATGATGTCGAAGTGGGGATCCAGCATGCGCCCCACGCCGGCCGAGACCGCCAGCATACGACCCAGAAGAGCCAGATTGACCGGGAGGAGAATGCGATGCCGGCGGATCACCTGGAGCATATCCTGGATCACCTTTTCGGCATCCATCTTCTCGAGGGGCAACCCGTAGTACCGGTCGACGAACTCCTGGATATCGAACTTCAGGAGTGTGTGATCGATTCCCTCGCGCAGCAGGCCCAACGCCCGGAAGACTCTGAGGATCCCATCCGCATCGCGGGAGACCACCGAGGAGAGGAGCACCGCCAACTGCTCCGAGGTTTCGTCGTCCAGGCTGCCGACGATCCCGAAGTCCACCGCGGCGATGACGTTTCCCTCCAGCACGAAGAAGTTTCCCGGATGGGGGTCTGCGTGAAAGAGACGGTGCTCGAACACCTCCTTCAAGATCGTCCGGGCCCCGTTTCGCGCGATGACCCCGGGATCGAGTCCCTGGGCTCTGATTGCGTCAAGGTCCGTGATCTTGACGCCTTGGACGTAATCCACGGTAAGAATCCGGGAGGTGGAGAAATCCCAGTGGACGCGGGGGACAAATCGGTTGGGATCTCCCTCGAAGTTGAGCCGGAATCGCTCGATGGCCTGCGCCTCGACGATAAAGTCCAACTCGCGACGAATCGATCGGGCGAACTGCCGAACGAGATCCCGGGGGCGCAGCCACCTCAGTTCCCGGACCCGACGTTCCAACAGCGCGGTCAGCTCTTCGAGAATGGCCAGGTCCGTCTCGATGAGCCGCTGAATCCCGGGCCGCTGCACCTTGACCGCGACCGGACTGCCGTCGGATAGAGAGGCTCGGTGCACCTGGGCGATCGATCCGGAGGCGAAGGGAGTCTGCTCAAAAGAGCCGAAGACCTGATCCGGATTCCGGTTCAGCTCCTCACCGAAGATGCGCCTGACCTCCGGAGCCGCGAAGGGCGTCACTTCATCCTGCAGCTTCTCCAGTTCGGCGATGTACTTGTCGGGTAGGATATCCGGTCGCGTGCTCAGGAGCTGGCCGAACTTGACGAAGGTTGGCCCAAGATCGGTCAACGCCAGCCGCAACCGGCGGGGGGTCGGTATGTCGTGGTCGGAGGTTTTACGACGAAACCGTCCCCAAAACGGTGCCGCGCCGATGCGGTCGACGACATCGTCGAACCCGTATTTGAAGAGGACAACCGTGACTTGGCGGTAGCGCCTGAGTCGGCGATAGGCCTTAAGCGTCCGGAGCGGTCGAATCATCGTCTGACTTCGCCCGGCCGCCGTGCGAATGGGACTGTCGTTCGAGCTCTTCGACCCGGCGAGCCAGTTCGTCGAAGGCCCTCCTCGAAGGTATTCCGAGCTCGCCGATCGCGCTTCGAACCGTCTCCTTCACCGACGCGGAAAGTTTGTGCTGCTCCTCTCGCGCCCGCTTGAGCAGGTCCTCCAGGACGTGGGGTCGATCCTTCTCGGCCACCTCCCCTCGCCTCACAAGCTCGTCGACGATTTCTTCGATCTTCTCACGGGTTGCGGTGGTCAATCCCAAACCAAATAGGTAAGTCTTGCGGATAAAGTCCAGCATGTCGAATTCCCTCGCTTTGTCTCCCGCGCTCAACCCCCGCGTCGCGGCGACGGCGCCCGCCCGCCCCGGCCCGTCGAACAGATCACTGTCCC